>NZ_JAAGLN010000019.1 GCF_010548145.1 Streptomyces sp. SID10853 | reverse complement strand
CTCCGGGCGCGACAGGCCCCACGGTCCCGGCGGCGCCCGCCGGTTTTCCGCCGCCCCCGCAGTCACCGCCCCCCGGCTACGGCTACCCTCAGGCGGTCCCGGCCCAGCCCGCGGCGGAGCCCGCCCGCTCGGCATCCGGAAACAGCGAAGGGGGCCGAGGCGGAGCGCAGCGGAGCGGCTATCCGCAGCCGGCCGCGGCCGCGGCGCCCGCACCCGACCCGTACTTCCGGCTCCCGCCGATGGGACCGCAGTTCCTGCCGAGGTGACCGCGGCCCCTGCCCGAGCGACCGCAGTTCCCGCGCAGGCGACCACGGTTGCCGCACGAGCGACCACAGTTCCCGCGCAGGCGACCACGGTTGCCGCACGAGCGACCGCAGCTCCCGCGCAGGCGACCGCAGTTGCTGCACGAGCGACCGCAGTTGCTGCACGGGGGACCGCACCTCCCGGGCGGCGGCACACGTCACCGCCGTGTCCGTTCGGCGCCGTCTAGATCTTGGTCTTGTAGCCCCGGCCCCACTGGAGCCCCCAGCCGTACAGCCGGTCCAGCTCGGCCTGGAAGCCGTACACGAACTTCACCTCGCGGCGCACCACCATGTCGCCCTTGACCTTGTCGATGGCGAAGACCGCACACGAGCGGGCCTGCGGATGACGCTCGTCCAGCTGGATCTCGATCCGCGGGCCGTTGCTCGGGTAGAGCGTCACCACGGCGTGCGTACGGTCGAAGGCAGGGGTCTGGTCGTAGATGTAGACGAAGACCAGCAGCCGTTTGATCTCGTCCCGGTGGTCCAGATTGACGTAGAGCGTCTCGCCGGACGGTGAGCCGAACCGGTCGTCACCGCTGAGCTGTACGTACGGCGATTCGTTGAGCCCGCCCAGGAAGTTCCCCAGCGGCTGCACCACACCCTTGGTGCCGTCCTCCAGCTCGTAGAGGCAGCCCAGGTCGAGGTCGACGTTGACGACACCCTGGGTGTGCGCCTGGACGACGTCCGGCTGGAACATCTTGGACGGATGGCGCAGCAGACTTCCGCGCTGCCGCGTGCTGCCGCCGAAGTCCGACGACCGCATCCGCCAGGACAGGTTCACCCGCAGATTTCCGGTGGTCGCGCCCTGTTTGGTCAGGGAGACCATCGGGTGCCGCTTGGTCAGCTCGATCGCGTTGGACGCCGAGCTTCCCGAATCGAAGTGCGGCGACTTGTCCCGTCGGAGACTGTCCCAGAAGGCCATGTCCCACCCCCAGCTTGCTCGGTGACTGCTACCCGGTTCTTCCCCGGACTTCTTCCCCCACGCACACGGACACGCACACAGGCACGCGCGCAGACACGCGCACGGGGCGGTCAGGAGGCTCTCGCGTCCTGGCCGCCCCGTTCAGAGCGTTCCGCAATCCGGTACGGGTCACACCCCGGACGGCACTTCCGTCCGGTCGCCCGAGCTGTCCCCGCCCTCTGCGGCGATCCGCTTGTTCCTGCGGACCGACGACAGGAACGACCAGGCGATCAGCACGACTCCGACGAGCCCGGTGATGACCTCGTTGATCTCGTACTGGATGGTGACGAGCAGGATCACCGAGAGCGCGCCGATCGCGTAGTGCGCGCCGTGCTCCAGGTAGACGTAGTCGTCCAGAGTGCCCTGGCGGACCAGGTAGACGGTGAGCGACCTGACGTACATGGCGCCGATACCGAGGCCGAGCGCCATCAGCACGATGTCGTTGGTGATGGCGAAGGCGCCGATGACCCCGTCGAAGGAGAAGGAGGCGTCGAGGACTTCCAGGTAGAGGAACATGAAGAACGCGGCCTTGCCGGCCATCATGACCGCCGGGACGTTCGAGCCGGACTTCTTGGCCTCTTCCTCGGCCTCCTGTTCGCGCTCCTCGTCCTCCTCCAGCCGGTTCTCGAAGTAGCCGGAGAGCCCGCCCACCACCAGATAGGTGATGAGCCCGGCGATACCGGAGATGAGGACCGTCTGTGCCTTGTCCGCGTGCGCCCCGCCGTGCTGGTGGGCGTGGGTGGCGAAGGTGAAGGACGAGATCAGCAGCACGGCGAGCGCGATGCAGACCGAGAGCATGTCGACCTTGCCGAGCTTCGCCAGCGGGCGCTCGATCCAGCGCAGCCACTGGACGTCACGGTCCTCGAAGATGAAGTCGAGGAAGATCATCATCAGGAACATGCCACCGAAGGCGGCGATCGACGGATGGGCGTCCGTGACCAGCTGCTGGTAGTGGTCCTTCTCGTTGAAGGCCAGCTTCACCGCTTCGATCGGATTGATCTTGGCGCTGATGGCGACGATCACGACGGGGAAGACCAGCCGCATACCGAAGACGGCGATGAGCACACCGACGGTGAGGAAGATCTTCTGCCAGAAGGCGTTCATCTTCTTCAGGATTCCGGCGTTGATCACCGCGTTGTCGAAGGACAGCGAGATCTCCAGGACGCCCAGGATCGCCACGATACCCAGGGCAGTCCAGCCGTCGTAGATCACCGCCACGGCAAGACCGATCACGGTGATCACGAATGACCAACCGAAGGTTTTCAGAAGCACTGGCTACCCCATCGTGTGTGTTACGGGTTCCCCCGCGCCGCGCGCGGTCCTGGTGTCGTTCCAGTCCCGCATTCTCCCGGGGCGCGAACCCTGGACTCCCCACACGAAATCCGGGAGATCTCCCGGAT
The DNA here is from genome assembly GCF_010548145.1 of Streptomyces sp. SID10853. GTDB lineage: Bacteria > Actinomycetota > Actinomycetes > Streptomycetales > Streptomycetaceae > Streptomyces. Next base: position 48,860 of record NZ_JAAGLN010000019.1, on the reverse strand, counting down.
TTGAACCGTGCCGGAAGAATGCTTTAGGAAACATTGACCCCGAAGTCTAGAGCGATGCCCCGCAGCCCCGACGCGTACCCCTGTCCCACGGCACGGAACTTCCATTCCCCGCCGTACCGGTAGAGCTCGCCGAAGATCATCGCGGTCTCCGTCGACGCGTCCTCGCTGAGGTCGTACCGCGCCAGCTCCTGGCCGTCCGCCTGGTTCACCACGCGGATGAAGGCGTTGGCCACCTGGCCGAAGGTCTGACCGCGGCTGTCCGCCTCATGGATCGAGACGGGGAAGACGATCTTGTCGCAGTGGGCGGGCACCTTGGTGAGGTCGACGATGATCGACTCGTCGTCGCCCTCGCCCTCACCCGTGAGGTTGTCACCGGTGTGCTCCACGGAGCCGTCCGGGCTGGTCAGCTGGTTGTAGAAAATGAAGTACTCGTCGCCGAGCACCCTTCCCGACTGGCACAGCAGCGCGCTGGCGTCGAGGTCGAAATCCGCTCCGGTGGTCGAGCGTGCGTCCCAGCCGAGCCCGACCAGGACTTGCGTGAGGTTGGGTGCGGCCTTCGAGAGGGAGACATTGCCCCCCTTGGCGAGCGTAACGCCCATGATCGCTGATCCTCCCCGAGGTGTGAACGGTTGATCTGCGGGACCTGGCACGTCCGGCGCCGCACAGGGGTGCGGCGCCGGACGGTGTGAATCCTGCTCAGACGTTGACGCCGAAGTCCTGCGCGATACCGCGCAGGCCCGACGCGTACCCCTGGCCGATGGCGCGGAACTTCCACTCCGCGCCGTTGCGGTACAGCTCGCCGAAGACCATGGCGGTCTCCGTCGACGCGTCCTCACTGAGGTCGTACCGCGCCAGCTCGGAGTTGTCCGCCTCGTTCACCACGCGGATGTACGCGTTGCGGACCTGGCCGAAGCTCTGCTGGCGGCTCTCGGCCTCGTAGATCGAGACCGGGAACACGATCTTCGCGACGTCGGCGGGCACGCCGGAGAGGTTCACCTTGATGACCTCGTCGTCGCCCTCGCCCTCACCGGTGAGGTTGTCACCGGTGTGCTCGACCGAGCCGTCGGGGCTCTTGAGGTTGTTGAAGAACACGAAGTTCGAGTCGTTGGCGACCTTGCCCTCTTCGTTCGTCAGCAGGGCGCTGGCGTCGAGGTCGAAGTCACCACCTGTGGTGGTGCGCGCATCCCATCCGAGACCGACGACGACCGCGGTCAGATTGGGTGCGGCCTTGGTCAGCGAGACGTTGCCGCCCTTGCTGAGGCTGACTCCCACGAGTCCTCCCAATTGGTTTCGAGGGGCCGAGGAGGGCCCTTGCCCCCGTATTTACGTGGCATCGGATCAACGAACCGATCCTAGTGACCGGTTCCCGGACACGGCAGGCACTTCACCGGCCGGGTCAGAGGGTGTCGAGCGCCTTGGCGTACTCGTTCAGGTCACGCGCGTCGGGCAGACCGTTGACGACGGTCCAGCGGACGACGCCCTCCTTGTCGATGATGAAGGTCCCGCGCACCGCGCACCCCTTGTCCTCGTCGAACACGCCGTACGCCCGCGAGGCGGCGCCGTGCGGCCAGAAGTCGGAGAGCAGCGGATATTCGAGGCCCTCCTGCTCGGCGAAGACACGCAGCGTGTGGATGGAGTCGTTGGAGACGGCGAGCAGCTGCACGTCGTCGTTGACGAACTTCGGCAGTTCGTCGCGGAGGGCGCAGAGCTCGCCGGTGCACACGCCGGTGAAAGCGAAGGGGTAGAAGAGGAGCACCACGTTCTTCTCGCCGCGGAAGTCCGAGAGGCGGACGGTCCGGCCGTGGTTGTCCTTCAGCTCGAAATCCGGGGCCTCGGTGCCGACCTCGATCGCCATGAAAACGCTTCCCTTCGGTGGGGCCATTCGGATGATGCCCACCCTATGGCCTCACCCTCCGGGCCGAGGGGGGCGCCCGGTCCGGGGCGGGCGCGCCGGGCCCCGCCCCGGACAGGGGGAAGCCCCCGCCGGCAGGACGGCCGGCGGGGGCTTCTCGGGGCTTGCGGCGACTCAGCGCTTGCCGGACCTTGCCACCTTCGGTGTGACCAGACGGCTCCCCGTCCAGTCCTTGCCGGCGTTGATGCTCTTGGTCTGGGCCAGACCGGCTGTCTGGGATGCCTCGTTGATGTCGCTCGGCTCGACGTAACCGTCACGGCCGGTCTTGGGGGTCAGCAGCCAGACCGCGCCGCCGTCGTCGACCAGACCGATGGCGTCCACCAGCGCGTCCGTAAGGTCGCCGTCCTCGTCGCGGAACCACAACACGACAGCGTCAGCCACGTCGTCGTAGTCCTCGTCGACGAGTTCCTGGCCGATGACACTCTCAATACCCTCACGGAGTTCCTGCTCGACGTCGTCGTCGTAGCCGATCTCCTGGACCACTTGTCCGGGCTCGAACCCCAGGCGTGCTGCCTGATTGGTCCGCTCCTCCGCGTGGTCCGCGGTCGCGCTCACGGTTTGCCTCCTGATCGTTTTTGGGAATGCACCAGCCACGCGCGTGCGCGGGGCGTTGGCCGTAGTCCACACGGGCGGGACCGATCGCGCAAGTACCCAGCGGTCGAGACAGCCGAAACGGTGATGTTTCCTGGCACCTCGTCCCGGTCTCCGGCAGGTTCTGACGTTCCCTGGTGATTCATCCCACACCGTTCATCCGTATTTGCGGGGTTCCGCGTCATCGGATACGTCAATTGTGCCCCGGATCCCTCGGGGAATGTCTGAGCGGGTCGGGCGTAAGGTTGCGATTTCGCCCGACCCAGCAGCGGCCTCCGGACGGGATGTCCCGCCGAGCGGCGGTTACCCCTCGGTAGAGATGACGTCAGCGTCCCGGCGGTACACGATGGTGGCGGCGTACGTCCCGATACCGCATGACCGAACAGCGAAGGAACAGCGTGGTTTCCGGATCCGATCGCAACCCGATCATCATTGGCGGCCTTCCGAGCCAGGTCCCGGACTTCGATCCTGAAGAGACCCAGGAATGGCTCGACTCCCTCGACGCCGCCGTCGACGAGCGCGGCCGAGAGCGTGCGCGCTATCTGATGCTCCGCCTCATCGAGCGCGCGCGCGAGAAGCGGGTGGCCGTGCCCGAGATGCGCAGCACGGACTACGTGAACACCATCGCCACCAAGGACGAGCCGTTCTTCCCCGGCAACGAGGAGATCGAGCGCAAGGTCCTGAACGCCACCCGCTGGAACGCGGCCGTGATGGTCTCGCGCGCCCAGCGCCCCGGCATCGGGGTCGGCGGCCACATCGCCACCTTCGCCTCATCGGCCTCGCTGTACGACGTGGGCTTCAACCACTTCTTCCGCGGCAAGGACGACGGCCTCGGCGGCGACCAGGTCTTCTTCCAGGGGCACGCGTCCCCCGGCATCTACGCCCGCGCCTTCCTCCTCGACCGGCTCAGCGAGCAGCAGCTCGACGGGTTCCGCCAGGAGAAGTCGAAGGCTCCGTACGGGCTGTCCAGCTACCCGCACCCGCGGCTGATGCCGGACTTCTGGGAGTTCCCGACCGTCTCGATGGGCCTCGGCCCGCTCGGCGCGATCTACCAGGCCCGGATGAACCGCTACATGGAGGCGCGCGGCATCGCGGACACCTCCAAGTCGCATGTCTGGGCCTACCTCGGCGACGGCGAGATGGACGAGCCCGAGTCGCTCGGCCAGCTCTCCATCGCCGCCCGTGAGGGCCTGGACAATCTGACCTTCGTCGTCAACTGCAACCTCCAGCGCCTCGACGGCCCGGTGCGCGGCAACGGCAAGATCATCCAGGAGCTGGAGTCGCAGTTCCGGGGCGCCGGCTGGAACGTCATCAAGCTGGTCTGGGACCGGAGCTGGGACCCGCTGCTGGCCCAGGACCGCGACGGCACCCTGGTCAACAAGATGAACACCACGCCCGACGGCCAGTTCCAGACGTACGCCACCGAGAGCGGCGCCTACATCCGTGAGCACTTCTTCGGCACCGACCAGCGGCTGCGCAAGATGGTCGAGGACATGTCGGACGAGCAGATCCTGCACCTCGGGCGCGGCGGGCACGACCACCGGAAGGTGTTCGCGGCCTACACGGCGGCCAAGGAGCACAAGGGCCAGCCGACGGTGATCCTCGCGCAGACCATCAAGGGCTGGACGCTGGGGCCGAACTTCGAGGGCCGCAACGCGACCCACCAGATGAAGAAGCTGACCGCGGACGACCTCAAGCGCTTCCGTGACCGGCTGCACCTGCCGATCGCGGACAAGGACCTGGAGGACGGCAACCCGCCGTACTACCACCCGGGCCGGGACTCCGAAGAGATCCAGTACATGCACGACCACCGCAAGTCGTGCGGGGGTTACGTACCGACCAGGGTGGTGCGCGCCAAGCCGCTGCCGCTGCCGTCCGACAAGACGTACGCCATCGCGAAGAAGGGTTCGGGGCAGCAGTCGATCGCCACCACCATGGCGTTCGTCCGGGTCCTGAAGGAGCTCATGCGGGACAAGGAGATCGGCAAGCGTTTCGTGCTGATCGCCCCCGACGAGTACCGCACCTTCGGTATGGACGCGTTCTTCCCGAGCGCGAAGATCTACAACCCGCTCGGCCAGCAGTACGAGTCGGTGGACCGCGAGCTGCTGCTCGCGTACAAGGAGTCGCCGACCGGGCAGATGCTGCACGACGGCATCTCGGAGGCCGGCTGCACGGCGTCGCTGATCGCGGCCGGTTCGGCGTACGCCACGCACGGCGAGCCGATGATCCCGGTCTACGTCTTCTACTCGATGTTCGGATTCCAGCGCACCGGCGACCAGTTCTGGCAGATGGGCGACCAGCTGGCACGCGGCTTCGTGCTCGGCGCGACCGCCGGGCGGACCACACTGACCGGTGAGGGTCTCCAGCACGCGGACGGCCACTCGCAGCTGCTGGCGTCGACCAACCCGGCCTGTGTCGCCTACGACCCGGCGTACGGCTACGAGATCGCGTACATCGTCCAGGACGGTCTGCGCCGGATGTACGGCGAGACGGCCGACGGCAAACCGGGCGAGGACGTCTTCTACTACCTCACCGTCTACAACGAGCCGATCCAGCACCCGGCGGAGCCCGGCGATGTCGACGTCGAGGGCATCCTCCAGGGCATCCACCGCGTCAAGCCGGCCGAACGGGGCCAGATCCCGGCGCAGATCATGGCGTCGGGTGTGGCCGTCCCGTGGGCCGTCGAGGCCCAGCAGATCCTCGCCGACGAGTGGGACGTGAAGGCCGACGTCTGGTCCGCGACCTCCTGGAACGAGCTGCGCCGCGAGGCCGTCGATGTGGAGCGGCACAATCTGCTCCACCCCGAGGAGGAGCAGCGCGTCCCGTACGTCACGCGGAAGCTCTCCGGCTCGGAAGGCCCGTTCGTGGCCGTGTCGGACTGGATGCGTTCGGTGCCGGACCAGATCGCCCGCTGGGTCCCCGGCCCGTACCAGTCGCTGGGAGCCGACGGCTTCGGCTTCGCCGACACCCGGGGTGCGGCGCGCCGCTTCTTCCACATCGACGCGCAGTCGATCGTCGTCTCGGTCCTCACCGAGCTGGCGAAGCAGGGCAAGGTGGACCGCTCGGCCCTGAAGCAGGCCATCGACCGCTACCAGCTCCTGGACGTGTCGTCGGCCGATCCCGGTGTGGCGGGCGGCGACGCGTAGCCACCGCTGTTACGGCAGGAGGGCGGCGGGACCACGGTGGTCCCGCCGCCCTTCCGTGTTTCCGTGTGCCCGGCGGCGCCGCCGCCCTTCCGTGTGCTCAGCGGGCGCTCAGTTCTCCCAGATCTTGAAAGCCCTGACCTGGTAAGGGGAGTTCGGCAGCCAGGTGCCGCCTCCCGGGTACGTCTCGAACTCGCCGGTCTCCGCGCACTCGGCGGACTGGTACGTGGTGACGGGGCGCCCGGTGCGGTTGGCGACGGACTGGGCGGTCGTCCCCGCGGGGAGCGGCGTACAGCTGTCGATGCCGGTGCCGGACAGGTCGTAGGTGCTGCGGGCGCCCTTGAAGCCGCCCTTCTCCCAGAGGCAGAGCTCGCCGGTCGCGCACTCCCCCATCCGGGGCTGCGCGGCGGCCAGCGCGGTGCGCGGGCCGAGCGCCTGGGGTGCGGCCAGCACGGTGGCGGTGACGATCCCGGCCGTGACGGTGGTGCGGAGCAGCGCCTTGCGGATACCGGCGGCGGGCGCACCGCTCTTCGTGGTGTTCGTCCTGGTGTTCATGGTGGTCCCCCGTGTGGTGCGTCGCGTGGTGCGTCGTACGTGTGGATCTTCCGGACCGCAGCTTGGCCCGTGATCGCGTACCACCGGAAGAGCGCACCGCCCGTACCACCCTGATAGGCGACAGCCCCGCCGGAAGGGTCCGACGGGGCTGTGGTGGGCGCGAGGTTGACGCCGGAGCGTCAGATGTGGGCGGCGCCCGAAGCCGCCTCCGGGTTGTCACCGCGCTTGGTGAGCAGGGCCACGAAGATGGCCACGACCGCGACACCGGTGGCGACCAGGCAGGCCAGCCCCATACCGGACATGAACGTGTCGTGCGCGACGCTCGTGATCTTCGCGGCGAGTCCGGCCGGCGCCTGCGGCGGCACCGGGGCCATACCGACCTGGACGGCCTGTGATGCCTGGTCCAGCTGACCGGGCCCGAACGGGGGAAGCTTGGCCGCCGCCCAGTTGTCCGGCAGGGCGCTGTCGACCTTGGAGGCCATGACCGCGCCGAGCACCGCCGTACCGAGGCTGCCGCCGATCTGCATGGCGGCCTGCTGGAGGCCGCCGGCGACGCCGGAGAGCTCCATCGGGGCGTTGCCGACGATGACTTCGGTGGCGCCGACCATGACCGGGGCGAGCCCCAGGCCGAGCAGCGCGAACCAGATCGACATCGGGACGCTGCCGGTGTCCGTCTCCAGCGTGGACATGCCGTACATCGCGACGGCCGTGCAGAGCATGCCGCCGGCCAGCGGGATACGCGGGCCGAGCTTGGTGATCACCGCGCCCGCGAGCGGGGAGGCGACGATCATCATGCCGGTGAGCGGCAGCAGATGCAGTCCGGCGTCGACCGGGCTCATGCCGTGCACGTTCTGGAGGTAGAAGGTGACGAAGAAGAGGCCGCCCATGAAGGCGATGGCCATGAGCACCATCAGCACCACGCCCGCGGAGAGCGGCACGGAGCGGAAGAGCGCCATCGGGATGAGCGGCTCCCTGACCTTCGTCTCCCAGAACGCGAAGGCCGCGAAGCAGACGACCGATACGGCCAGGAACATCCAGGCCTTGCCGTCGCCCCAGCCCCACGCCGGGGCCTTGATGAGCGCCCAGACCAGACAGAACATGGCCGCCGAGAGCAGCAGGATGCCCAGGATGTCGAAGGACTTCGGGGCGTTGGCGGCGCGGTGGTCCTTGAGGATGAACGCACCCACCACGAGCGCGATCACACCGACCGGCACGTTGATGAAGAAGACCGACTGCCAGCTGACGTGCTGGACGAGCAGGCCGCCGATGATCGGGCCGCCGGCGGTGGAGGCGCCGATGACCATGCCCCAGAGGCCGATGGCCATGTTGAGCTTCTCGGCGGGGAAGGTGGCGCGCAGCAGGCCGAGCGCCGCGGGCATCAGCAGCGCACCGAACAGGCCCTGGAGGACCCGGAAGGTCACGACCAGGCTGACGCTGTTGGAGAAGCCGATGGCGCCGGACGCGGCGGCGAAGCCGACCACGCCGATGAGGAACGTCTGGCGGTGGCCGAAGCGGTCACCGAGCTTGCCGGCGGTGATCAGCGCCACCGCGAGGGCGAGGAAGTAGCCATTGGTGATCCACTGGATCTGGGCGAAGGTGGCCCCGAGATCCTTCTGGATGGCCGGGTTGGCGATCGCGACGATCGTGCCGTCGAGCGCGACCATCATCACGCCGATGGCCACGGAGAAGAGCGTCAGCCAAGGGTGGCCGCGGAGCCCCTTGGCCGGCGGTGCCGCGGCTTCCTGCGGCGCCGGGTCGACAGTGGTCTGACTAGTCATAAGAGTCAGATTAGTGTCAGCCGCTGACAGTTGACAAACCAATTCACAAGTCGGTAGCTGTCACGTAGCTCACAGGTAACCTGGAGAGACAAAGCACCCGAAACGGGAAGCAGTTCAGACCGGAACGGCCGCAGCCACGCCACGCCGCACCACCCCCGCACCCCCACAAGCCCCACCACCCCCACAAGCCCCCCCACACCGAAAGAGGACCAGAACGTGACGATGGAGCAGACGGAGCCGTCGACGCCGGGCGCGCCGACCGGACTGCGGGAGCGCAAGAAACAGCGCACCCGGGAGGCCCTGCTGCGCGTCGCGCTCGAACTCTTCACGTCCAAGGGGTACGAGCAGACGACCATCGACGAGATCGCCGATGCCGTCGAGGTCTCCCAGCGCACCTTCTTCCGGTACTTCGCCAGCAAGGAGGAGGCCGCCTTCGCGGTGCACGACCTGGTGGAGTCGCACTTCTTCACGGCGCTGGAGGCGCGCCCCCCGCAGGAGAGGCCGTTCGACGCGATGCGCAACGCGGTGCTCGCCTCCTGGGACAGCATCAGCCTGACCATCGAGGACCTGGTCCCCGTCGATCTGTACATGCGGATCTGCCAGGTCATCGAGTCCTCCCCTGCCCTGCTCGCGATCCATCTGCGCCGCTCGGCCGAGCTGGAGGACCGGATCGCGCAGCTGATCGCCGACCGCGAGGGGCTGGACATGGACACCGATCCCCGACCGCGGGTGGCCGTCGCGGCGTTCGACGGCGTGATGCGGGCCACCGGGCGGATCTGGGGCAAGGGTGAGGATCTGAGCATCACGGCCATGCGGACGGTCGCCCTGGCTCATCTGGACCAGATCGGGCCCGCCCTGGCGGGGAACTGGCGTACGACCGACGCACACAACATGTAGTCATTCGGTTACATTCCCGGCATGAAACGTGATGTGTCTCACTGACTTCGCAAGCGCCCTTCCCCGTCTCCTAGGGTGGCGGGCAGTGACTTCCTTCGACTCCTCCCCCACTCTCACCGTCTGGCGCACTCTTCTCGCGCTCGCGGTGGTGTTCGTCATGCTGGCCACGACCGGCTGGACCGCCGTACACCACCAGAGAACCGCCGGACCCCGCCAAGCCGCGCTGACCGCCTGGGGCCGGGGCTCCATCGCGGGTCACCATCTGCCGTCGGCCAACGCGTCGCCGCACCGGCTGGCGCATTTCTTCGCCTCGCTCACCGCGAGCGACCGGGCCCGGCTCGCCGACCGCTATCCGCTGGTGGTCGGCAACCTCAACGGCGCCCCGGTGGACCTGCGGTACGACGCCAACAGGCAGGCGCTGAAGCAGGCCGCCGCGCAGGAACACGAACGGCTGACCGACCCCACGCTGAACAAGCTCGGCCAGCAGGACGCGCTGCAGACCTACGACCGCTACAACGCGCTGGCGCAGCGCGGCCGGCAGATCCTCGCCTTCGACCCGACCGGTACCGGCCGGGTCGCCGAGGTGATGGGCGATCTGCAGCAGGCCCGGCACATCTCCATCGTGGTGCCCGGCGTCGACACCAATCTGCTGACCTTCCAGAAGACACAGGACGCCTACTACACCGCGCCGGTCGGCATGGCGACGTCGCTGTACAGCGCCGAGCACACCGCGGACCCCGGGTCGCGGACCGCCGTCATCGCCTGGGCCGACTACACCTCGCCCGTGGGTATCGGTGTGGACGCCGCGATCGGCAGGCTCGCCGCCGAGGGGTCGCTGCGGCTGCACGCGCTGGTCGACGCGCTGCCGGGCCGCGCGCCCATCGCGCTGTTCTGCCACAGCTACGGCTCGGTGCTCTGCGGCGTGGCCGCCCGCAACCTCCCCTCCCGGGTCAGCGACATCGCGGTCGCGGGAAGCCCGGGGATGCGGGTCGAGAACGCCGCGCAGCTGGGCACGGACGCCCGGGTGTGGGCGATGCGGGACAGCAGCGACTGGATCCAGGACGTACCGCATCTGGATGTCGGCGGCCTCGGCCACGGCGCGGACCCCGTCTCGCCGTCGTTCGGCGCGCGCGTCGTTTCGGCGGGCGCGGCACAGGGTCACACCGGCTATTTCACGCCTGGCACCGAGAGTCTGCACAACTTCGCGGCGGTGGGCACCGGCGAGTTCGATTCGGTGACATGTGCGGCCGGTGGAGACGCCTGTCGCAGCTGATTCTGCGGTGACCTGTGAGGTTCACGCGCGTAGATGCCTGTTCATCAGGTCCGCCGCAGAGGGGCGACGTGCGGGCGCACGCCGCCTACGATGTGCCACATGGGTGATGTACTGGCCGGAATTCAAGCCACCTGGGAGTTCGCGACCGACTCCGTGCTCATCCGCTTCGAACGGGGGATTCGCACGCCGAAGCTCTTCCAGGCGCTGCGTCAGCGGCGCATCCCCCACGAGGCGCTGGGGTCGGTGTCGGTGACCGAGGGCAGACGGGGGACGGTGGTGCTGCGCGCGGCGCCGCGCGCGGGGGCCGACCCGCTGATGGAGGCCGCGTCGGGGCAGCTGAAGGAGGGGTGCGATCCGTACCGGCTGGTGCTCCCGGCCGCGCAGCGGACACTCGCGGAGTACTACGCGGACGAGCTGACGGCGCGTCTCGTGCCGGACGCGGCGGAGCCGGCCGAGCGGTTCCTGGTGGCGGCGCCCGAGGCGCCGCTCCACTTCAAGGCGTACGACGGCAAGGCGTCCTTCGACGGGTCGCGGGTCTCGTTCCGCTGGTCCTGGACGGGCGCTTCGTCGGCCAAGTGGAAGTCCGGTGACCAGAACTTCCCGGTGGCCGAGCTGACCGGTGTGGACTGGCGCTCCCCCGACACGTTCGACGGATATCTGCGGATGCTGCGGCTGGGCGGGCCGGACACGGCGCAGGCCGACCAGGATCCCGCTGCGGTCGTCTTCGGGCTCGGTTACGGGCCGGTCCACGAGTCGCTGCCGTTCGCCGCCGCGGTGCTGGGGGCGGCCCGCCACTCCAGGCCGGTGCCGGTGCCCGCCGTCGCGACCGGCCGGCGGGACCCGGCGGACATCGCGGAGCGGATACGGCACCTGGGCGAGCTGCACTCGTCCGGCCTGGTGACGGACGACGAGTTCACCGCGAAGAAGGCCGAACTGCTGGCGGAGCTGTAGCGGTTGTCCGCAGGGACACCGCAGGGGGCCCGCACCGCGCGGGCCCCCTGCGGTGTCACGCCCCGGTACGGCTACTCGCGGGCCGTCGCCGTCGACGACATGTCCGGGTAGCGGTCGCCCTTGACCTCGCCCGCGATCGGTTCGAGGAGCGCCAGCTCGTCGCTGGTCAGCCGCAGCCGCGTGGCACCGGTGTTCTCGATGAGGCGGGCGCGCTTACGGGTGCCGGGGATCGGTACGACCGCCCGGAGTCCGTGTACCTCGGCCCGCTGCTGCACCCAGGCGAGAGCCACCTGCGCGGCCGTCACACCACGCGCCGCGGCGATCTTGTGGACCGGCTCCAGGAGCGCCGCGTTCGCCTTGGCGTTGTCGCCGGTGAAGCGGGGCTGGAACTTCCGGAAATCCTTGCCCGGCAGGTCCTTGGCCGCGTCCGCGAAGGACCCGGTGAGGAAGCCGCGGCCGAGCGGCGAGTACGGCACGACACCCACACCGAGGTCGGCGGCCGCGCCGACCAGGCTGCGCTCCACGTCCCGGCTGAACAGCGACCACTCGGACTGCACGGCGGTGATCGGGTGCACGGCGTGCGCCTCGCGCAGCTCGGCCCCTGTCACCTCGCTCAGCCCCAGGTACCTGACCTTGCCCGCGGCCACCAGCTCGCCCATCGCGCCGACGGACTCGGAGAACGGCACACCGGGGTCGCGCCGGTGCATGTAGTAGAGGTCGATGACGTCGACGTTCAGCCGGCGCAGACTCGCCTCGACGGCCTGCCGGATGTACGGCGCGTCGTTGCGCACCCCCCGGTAGTGCTCGTCGTCGGGGCGCCGCTCGACGGAGAACTTGGTGGCCAGCGTGATCTCGTCGCGGTGCGCTGCGACGAACGGCGCCAGGAAGGTCTCGTTGGCGCCCTGTCCGTAGATGTCCGCGGTGTCGATCAGGGTGACCCCGGCCTCGACGGTGGCCTCCAGGGTGTCCCTGGCCGCCGCCGCGTCGGTCTCCCCGTAGAACTCGCTCATGCCCATGGCGCCGAAGCCCTGCACGCCGACCTCCGGGCCGTCCTGGCCGAGCCGCACCCTGTCGATCTTTTCGATGCTCATCAGGTTCAGTACCTCTCCGACGCCCGCCGGGCGTCCGCGTAAGAGTCGATCTTGAAGTCGAGTACGGAGAGCGTGTCCTGGAGTTCCGCGATGCGCAGCCGCACTTCTCTGCGGGTCTCCTCCAGGAGCTCCTGGCGCTCTTCGAAGGTGCTCACGCCCTCGCGTACGAGTTCGGCGTAGCGGACCATTTTCGCCACCGGCATTCCCGTCAGCCGCAGCTTGCCGACGAGGGCGAGCCAGTCCAGGTCGCGGTTGGAGAAGCGGCGCTGGCCGGTGTGCGACCGGTCGACGTGCGGCATCAGCCCGATCCTCTCGTACCAGCGCAGAGTGTGCGCGCTGAGACCGGTGAATGCCACGACCTGGCTGATCGTGTACTGGTCCTGCCCGTCGGGGAGCCGGTCCGGGGCGGGCGGTGCCGCACGGAGACCCCGGTGGTCCGCCACGGGCACGGTCTCGGTCACAGTCATGTGCTCCCAGCTCCTTCATCCTCGCGACAGCCCCAACGCTAGATCCTTGGAGTGCACTCCAGGCAAGCAGAAACGGGGGGAACTTCACGGCCGGTTCCCGTAGCCTCGCCGACCATGAGCACAGCCCGCCGCGCGAACCCCGACGACGCCGCCGAACTCGTACGCCTGCGCAAGCTGATGCAGGACTCCATGTCCGGCACCCCGCACCCGGACACCAGCTGGCAGCCGGCCGCCCTCGACACGCTCCGCAGGAAGCTGAAGGACCCCGACGCGGACCTGACCGCGTTCGTCGTCGACCGGCCGGACGGCGGTCTCGCCGCGTGCGTGGTCGGCACCGTCGAGTACCGGCTCGGCGGCCCCGGCAATCCGCACGGCACGAGCGGTTATGTCTTCAGCGTCGCGACCGACCCGGACATGCGCCGCCGGGGGTACTCGCGGGCCTGTATGGAGGCGCTGCTCGGCTGGTTCCGGGAGCGCGGGGTGAGCAAGGTCGACCTGCGCGCATCGGCCGACGGCGAGCCTCTGTACGCCTCCCTCGGGTTCGTGAGGACCCCCGATCCGGCGATGCGGCTGACCCTGTAGTTAGGCTCCTGTCCCATGAAGAGCCTGGCGATGACCGAGAACTGGCCGGTACCCGCGGTGGCCGCCGCCGTCGTACGAGCGGACGGCAGCGTCCCCGGTACGGTCGGCCCCACCGGCCGGCGCTTCCCGCTCGCCTCGGTCACCAAGCCGCTCGCCGCGTACGCCGCCCTCCTGGCGTACGAGGAGGGCGCCGTCGAGCTGGACGAGCCCGCCGGTCCCCCCGGGGCCACGGTCCGCCATCTGCTCGCCCACACCAGCGGCCTCGCCTTCGACGAGAACCGGGTGATGGCCGCCCCCGGCGAGCGCCGGATCTACTCCAACGCCGGGTTCGAGGCGCTCGGCGACCATATCGCCGCGGCCACCGGCATCCCGTTCGCCGATTACCTCCGCGAGGGGGTGCTCGAACCGCTCGGCATGGCGGACACCTCGCTGGAGGGCTCCCCCGCGAAGGACGGCGTGTCCAGCGCCGACGACCTGGCGAGGTTCGCCGCCGAGCTGCAGGCGCCCCGGCTGCTCGACCCGCGCACCGTCGCCGAGGCCACCTCGGTGGTCCACCCGGGGCTCAAGGGCGTACTGCCCGGATACGGCCTCCAGAACCCGAACGACTGGGGTCTCGGCTTCGAGATCCGTTCCGCCAAGTCCCCGCACTGGACGGGCGCTTCGTCGTCACCGCGCACCTTCGGCCACTTCGGCCAGTCGGGGACGTTCCTCTGGGTCGACCCGGAGGCGGGGGCCGCCTGTGTGGCGCTGACCGACCGGGCCTTCGGGCCGTGGGCGGTCGACGCCTGGCCGCCGTTCACGGACGCGGTGCTGGCCGAGCTTCGCTCCTGACGCCGACGGTCTGCCAGAAGCCACACTGGTGTTCCTGGGCGAGATCGACCGGTTCCGTCCTCCCCGGTTGCAGCGACTGCACGTGCCTGCCGGTTCCGAATCGGGGCCAGGGCGCTGTGCCGGGGCCGTTCGGGTCGCCGGTGTAGGCGAACCGGGCCCAGTAGCGCACCATCGTGTCCGCGAGCCGGTGCTGGGCGGGGGTCACGGGACCGGGGAGCTGCTCGTCGTCGAAGAGGTACTCCAGCTCGCTGCCGTGGAACGCCCCGGTGGGAAAGTCCGGCTTCTTGAGCGTGCTGAACCAGGGGGCCTTCTCGTCGTCGAACTCGTAGGCATAGGTCGGCACTTGCCGGTCCAGGGCCTGGTCCCGGCCGAGGGCCGTGCATCCCCAGGCCCAGTCGCTGACGACGGTGGACAGCGCCTCGCCGGGCGAGTGGAAGCGGCCGGCGGGGTAGCGGGCCAGGACGCGGGCCGCGTCTGCCGGGGTGAAGAGGGTCCGGATCTGCTGCCGGTAGTCGGCGTCGGTCGTCGTCCGGCCGGTCACGGCTTCGATGGCCGCCGTGAACAGGCGGTGTTCGTCCCGGGTGGTGCCCTGGATGACCGGGACCCGGTTGAAGTGGCCGGTGGCGAAAGCCTGTTCCGGGCTCATCGGCAGGACCCCGGCGCCGACCGACGGCCCTGATCCGAGTCCGTAGTCGGACCACTTGAGAAGTTCGTCCACGTGTACGCGGCGCAGGCAGGCCGCCGCCGCCCGGGCGTCGGAGCAGCCGACCTTGGCCGCCAGGTCGAGCCCGTGCTTCTCGCGCTCCGCGCGCGGCAGCGGGAACCAGGTCGGCGGGCCCGGTGACCATTTGCGTCCCGTGCACTGGGCGCTCTGCAGGATCGCCTTCTGGAAGAGGCCCGCCGACCCCGGAGCCACGAGGTGCGCGCAGACGCTGGTGCCGCCGGCCGACTCGCCGAAGAGCGTGACGTTCGCCGGGTCGCCGCCGAATGACGCCGCGTTGCGCTTCACCCACCGCAGGGCGGCCTGCTGGTCCTCCAGGCCGAAGTTGCCCGACAGGTGCTGGGCCGCACCGTGGTCGAGCGCGGGATGGTCGAGGAATCCGAAGACCCCGAGCCGGTAGTTGAAGCTGACCACGACCACCTTGCCCATGGCGGCCAGGCGCTGTGCGTCGTAAAGGCTCCCGGCGCCGTTGATGAAGCCGTTGCCGTGGATCCACACCATCACCGGCAGCTTGCGGGCGCTGCGCACCGGCGTGGTGACGTTCAGATAGAGGCAGTCCTCACTGGTGCTCTGCCGGTCGATGAGCCCGGCCGCCTGTGCACACCGGTTGCCGGGTGCGGTCGCGGGCCGTACGCCCGACCAGGACGCGGCCGGCTGGGGCGACGCCCACCGCAGCCGCCCGACCGGCGGGGCCGCGTAAGGGATCCCCTGGAACATCCGGGTGTCCGTGCCGAGGCGGCCTTCGACCGAGCCGGTGTCCGTCCTGACCACGGGGGCAGCGCCGCCCCGGCCGGCCTCGGCGAGGTGTGCCGCCTGCGAGCTTCCGGCCGCGCTGCTGATCATGGCGCCGCAGAGCAGAGCGGTCAGCAGGGCCCGTAGGCGCGGCCGCACCGTGACCTGCGATCCGCTATGACCTGGTAAGCGATTCCAGCGGTTCCAGCCTGTGAGATTCACCGGCGTTCACATCCTCGAAGAGTTCGTGTGGGGCCCACACTAATATAAAGTGTGAGGCACCCACAAAGTCAATGCCCGTGGACAGACATGGAGATGAGCCCGATGCCGACAAGCGACGACGAGCGGCTGCCCCCCGGCCTCGCCCTGGCGTGGGGGCTGACCGCCAAGACGGGGCGGCTGGGCCGGAAGCCCTCGCAGAGCGTCGAGGGAATCGTCGAAGCGGCCGTCGGGCTGGCCGACGCCGAAGGCTTCGCGGCCCTGTCCATGCCGAACATCGCCAGGCGGCTGGGGCTCACCGCCAACGCGGTCTACCGGTACGTCAGCTCGCGCGACGAACTGCTGGTACTCCTCGCCGAGACCGCGTGGGGCCCGGCGCCGGACCTGGACACCGGCACGGACCAGTGGCGAGCCGCGGCCGCCAGGTGGACCAGGGCCATGATCGAGCGGTGCGACACCCACCCATGGCTGCCCGACCTGCCCATCCGCGGGGCGCCCGCGACCCCGAACCTGCTGCGCTGGACAGAAGTGCTGCTGGAAGCACTCACCGGCGCCGGGCTGAGCTCTGCCGAATCACTGGGGTGCGCACTGCTGCTCGACGGCTACGCGCGGCGGATCGCCAGTGCCCGCCGCGACGTGCGCGACAGCAGTGCGGAGCCGGTCCAGTCGGCCGCCGTGTCACGCTTCCTTCAACCGCTCCTGCATGAGCACGGATATCCGATTCTGGCGTCCATGATGACGCAGAGCGAATACGACGATGCCATCGGCGACGACGACGTGGACTTCGGCCTGACCCGGATCCTGGACGGAATCGAGGTCCTGATCGCCCGCCGGACGCAGACCCGCTGAACCACCGCCCGGCACCAGGGAGTTCAGCCCTCCCCCGGTACGTCTGCCGCCTTCGCGGTCAGACACTCGAACCACACGGTCTTGCCCGACCCGTCCCGGAGCGGCTCCACGCCCCAGCTGTCGGTGAGGGCGTCGACCAGGACCAGCCCCCGCCCGCCCTCGTCCAGTTCGTCGCCGACCGCGGCGCGGGGCAGTCCTGGGCAGCCGTCCGCGACCTCGACCCGCACGCCCCGGGCCGGGAGCCGGAAGATGTACGTCTGACAGCGGCGGCCCGGGACATGCCGTACGACATTGGCGATCAGCTCGGTGAGCGCCAGCTCGGCCACGTCGGCCACTTCGAGAAGTCCCCAGCCGGTGAGGTACATCCGCAGGACGCGGCGCAGATGCAGCGCCGAGTGCTCGCTCACCGCGAAGGCGGCACGGTAGGCCGACCCCGCGACGTCGGCCGGGGAACCAGTTACGTCATTCATGCCACCAGCGTGCGACGTACTGGTTACGCTCGGCTACGTACTGAACCGAACGCCGCACGGCGTTGCAGGCCGGAGGTGCCCACGTGGCCAACATCCACTCTCTCGACCCCAGCGCGTCCCCGTTGGACTACTTCGGCTGGGAGCTGCGCCGCCAGCGGGAGGCCAACAGCCTGAAACAGGGGCAGCTCGGCGACATCATCTTCTGCACGGGCTCCCTGATCGGCCAGATCGAGACCACGAAGAAGATCCCGACCCGCGATTTCGCCGAGCGCGTGGACGCTGCGCTCGGCACGGACGGGGTGTTCTCACGGCTGGTCGGCCTGGTCCTGCGCAGCCAGTTGCCGACGTGGTTCCAGCCGTATGCCGAGATGGAGGCGCGTGCGGCCTACATCTCCACGTACCAGGCACAGTTGGTGTACGGGCTTCTCCAGACGGAGGAGTACGCGCGGGCGGTGCTGGCCACCGGCCTGCCGGACGATCTCGAAAGCCTGGTGGCGGCCCGGATGGAGCGCCAGCGCATCCTGGAACGGGAACGGCCGCCGCTCACCTGGGCGATCCTCGATGAGGCCGCACTGTACCGGCCGATCGGCGGCCGGGACGTCATGCGGAACCAACTGGCCCGGTTGTTGAACTACGCCGATCACCGCTGGACGCGGATCCAGGTACTGCCCTTCGCGGCAGGTGAACACGCGAGCCTGGCTGGGTCGTTCAACTCTCTCCGCTTCGACGACGACCCAGAGCTCGTCTACACAGAAGACGTCATCTCCGGCCACATGACCGCCAACCCCGAGACCATCCGGGAAGCCGCACTCCGTTACGCTCACCTGCAGGCTGCCGCCCTCTCCGTTGAGGACTCGGCGGCGCTGATCACCCGCGTGATGGAGGAGCGTTATGGAGACCGGTCGCGACCTACAGAACGCGCGGTGGCGTAAGTCCAGCTACAGCGGAAACACCGGCGGCGACTGCGTCGAGTGCACGGTGACCGACGGCGCGGTGTGGCGGACGTCGTCGTACAGCGGAAGCACCGGCGGCGAGTGCGTCGAGGTGGCCGACGGCCTCCCCGGTACCGTGCCGGTCCGGGACAGCAAGAACCCCGCCGGACCCACGCTGTTCGTCCACGCCGCAGCCTGGCAGACATTCGTGGACGGGCTCCACTAGAGGACGGTCACCCCGGGGTGCCCGTCGCCGCCGTGATCAGGGCGGCGGCCGCCGCGCGGGAGGTCGCGGCCACCGAGGAGTCGTGGTCCATCAGGGCGGAGACGCCCGCGCCGTCGTAGATGAACTGGAGCTGGTGGGCCAGGGCTTCGGGGTCGGCGGCGCCGGCCTCGGCGGCGAGGCGGGTGAAGAGTTCGCGCATCCAGCGGCGGAAGGTGTCCGCCGCCTCATGGACCAGCCCGTCGGGGCTGGCCTCGGCGCCGGCACGGATGAAGGCGCAGCCGTGGAAGTCGGGCCGGTCGAACTGCCGCCCCTGGGACTCGAAGACCGCCAGCATCTGCTCGCGGGGCGTGTCGCGCTCCGCGACGGCCCGGGTGATCCGGTCGGCGGTGCCCGCGTGCCGGGTGTCGAGGTACGCCCGGACGAGCTGCTCCTTGCCGCCGAAGGTGTTGTAGAGCGACGCCTTGGCCACGCCCGCGTGCTCGATGACCCGGTCGATCCCGACGCTCTGCACGCCCTCGGCGTAGAACAGCTCGTTCGCGGCGGCGAGCAGGCGCTCACGCGCCGAAGGTTTCACGGTGCTCCGTGCGCTCGCCATGACGGTCACTCCTTCAGACAGATCTGTCTACCATTATGCCCCGGGCAGGACCGCCGCCCCGTCCCGGCCGCCGCGCACCAGCCCGAGCAGCGCGAAGGCCGCGAGGACGATCACGGCGAGTCCGTACTCCTGCGCGGTGGCGGTCAGCCCGCCCGCGTGGACGACGAGGAACCCGGCGACCACGGCGGGTACCCCCATGCCCAGGTACGAGACGACGAAGAGCAGCGACAGCACCCCGGAACTCTCGTGCGGCCGGGCCAGCGGCATCACCGTACGGATACCGCCCTGGAACCCGCTGCCGAAGCCGACACCCGCGATGGCGGAGCCGACGAAGAAGCCGGTGGCGGACGAGCCGCGGATCGAGACAAGGGTGAGGGCCACCCCGGCGATCAGCGCGAGTATGCCGGTGAGCATCACCGTCCGGGTCGTCGCCTTCCGCAGGACCACCACCGATACGGCGGCCACCCCGGCGAGCACGAACAGGCTCATCCCGCCCAGGACTTCGGAGCCGGAGCCGGTCAACTGCCGTGCGAGGGAAGGGCCGAGCGACCCGTACAGCCCGGCCAGCGCCCAGACGGCGAACAGCACCGGCGCGGCCACCAGCATCGGGCGGCGTACGGCGCGCGGCAGCTTGATCTCGGGCGCCAGGCTGGCCAGCGCCCCCGGCTTGCGGGTCACCGTCTCCCCCATCAGCGCGACGGCGACGGCCTGGAGGGCGAAGACCGCCAGCAGTACGAGGTAGACCAGATGCGTGGGGGCGGGCAGGAACTGGACGACGAGGCCGGAGACCAGCGCGCCGGTCGCCGTGCCGATGCCCGGGACGACCGCGTTGGTGATCGTGCCGCGCGGCCGGTCGATGTCCATCATCCCCGCCCCGATCGCGCCGAGCGCGGCGCCGGTCGACAGCCCCTGGACGATCCGGGCGACCAGCAGCCCCGGCACGCCTCCGGCGGTGGCGAACACGACCATCGAGACGGCCTGCGCCGCCAGCGCGGCCAGCAGCACCGGCCGTCTGCCGACGTGGTCGGAGAGCTTGCCCATGGTGAGCAGCCCGAGCAGCACGGCCACCGCGTAGACGCCGAAGACCACGGTGGTGGTGATCGGGTCGAAGCCCCATTCGGCCTGGTAGACGGCGTAGAGCGGGGTCGGTGCGCTGGAGGCCGCCAGGAACGAGATGGTGATCGACGCGAGGACGTACAGCGCCACATTCGGCGGCAGCCGCCGGCCCCGCGCGGATATGCCGGCCGGGCCGGATGCGGCAGCCGGTCCGGATCCGACAGCCGGTCCGGCGTCGGCGGGCGCCGCGTCCGAGGTGCGCGCCGGATCGGACGCCGGGCCGACCGAAAGATTCGTCATGACCATTCCCGTCCGAAGTGTGAGTAGACCTGTCTGTCTAGTGACAGTCATATTAGACAGACAGGTCTACTCGGTCAACCGACGGTCGAACGACGGAGTGCGGCGTCAGGCGGCCCGCGCCGCACCGAAGGCAGTGGCGAGCCCGCGGACCTTGTCGTGGGCGGCCGTCATGGACGCCTCGTGCAGGGGAAGGAGCGGGGCCATGGCCGGAGCCACCGGAGCCATGGTCAGCTCGGGTATCACGGTGGTGACGTCCAGGCCGAGAAGGTTGTCGTGACCCAGGACGGCCTCCAGGGTGGGCACCACGTAGTCGAGGCCCTCGTTGGGGGTGCCGGGGCCGTAGCCGCCGCCCCGGGCGGAGATCAGCACGGCCGGACGGCCCGCGACCGGGGAGGGGCCACCGAAGATCAGGGTGCGGTCCGTGACGATGATCTGGTCCAGCCACGCCTTGAACACCGACGGCATCGAGAGGTTGTACATCGGCACCGTGAAGAGGTAGGCGCCGGCGCCCAGCAACTCCTCGATCAGCTCGTCCTGGAGCGCGGCCGCCTCCGCCTGCTCGGGAGTGTGCCGGTCCGGGTCGGTGGTGCGGGCCGTGACGCCCGCGGCGCTCAGGTGCGGCACCGGCGAGGCGGCGAGGTCGCGGTGGACGACCGGGCCGTGCCACTGGTCACGGAAGGACTGAGCGACCTGACGGGAGACGGACGCCTCGCCGAGCGAGGAGGAGTCGATGTGCAGCAGGTACGACATGGCTGTGCCTTTCACGGAGACAGGGGGCGAGAGAGCGACCCGGCGGGTTCCGTCCCGGGCGGTGCGCAGCAGGTCGAGCAGGGTGCCGCTGTCCTGCTCTGACCTCCAATTCCTCTCATTTGTTCGTAGCGCCATGATGCGCCAGTATGGGAGCCGGTACAAAAGGCACACAGGTGTGCGCGACGGAGAGGAATGGGCGCCATGCAGGACAGCGCTGATACGGGGACGACGGCCGCGATCGGGCCGTGCGCGGGCATCCCCGCCGACCGCATGGACTTCATCCGGCAGGTCCTTGACCGGGTCGGCGACAAATGGAGCATGCTGGTCTTCGGTGTCCTAAAGCACGGCTCGTTGCGCTACACCGACCTCCAGCGCCAGATCCCGGGCATCTCCCAGCGCATGCTCACCCGCACGCTGCGCCAGCTCCAGGAGGACGGCCTGATCACGCGCACCGCCTACGCGGAGGTGCCGCCGCGTGTGGAGTACGCCCTCACCCCGCTCAGCCGCGGGCTGAACGAGCTCGTCATGCAGCTGATCGGCTGGGCCGCCGACCACCACGACGAGATCCGCGCCAACCGCGCCCAGGCCGGCAGCACCTCGCCCCGGTCCTGAACCGCGGCGCCCGCGCCGAGCCGGGCCCAGCGGCTCCGGACCCGTCCGCGGGCACAGCGACCCTGGAGCCGCCCGCGGGCCCAGCGGCTCCGGGCCCGCCCGCCGGGGCCGCCCGGCTCAGGCCGTCTCCAGCTCCCAGAGCAGCACCTCGGCCGCCGTGTCCGCCACCAGGTCGAGCCCCTGCGCCCCGCTGATCCTGACCGAGTCGCCGGGGGCCAACTCCACATCCCCCAGCCGGACTTCGCCCCGTACGACATGCAGGTACACCCCCGGCACGTCCGGCACCGCCACCCGCTCGCCCGGGGACGGCCTGCGGACCGAGAGCAAGGCGCCCGCCGCGGGAACCGCGTAGGGCGTGGCGTCCGCGATGCCGCGCACGGTCTCGTACGCGGGCTCGCCGCCCGGCTCCAGGGGTGCCAGCCACATCTGGACGAAGACCAGTGGCTCCCGGCCCTCGTTGCGCTCCTCGTGGCGCACGCCACCGGCCGACGAGAGGTGCTGGACGTCGCCGGCCCGTACGACCGTGGCGCCGCCCGTCGAGTCGCGGTGGGTGAGTTCGCCCTCGACCACCCAGGTGACGATCTCGGTGTGGCTGTGCGGGTGTTCGTCGAAACCCGCACCCGGCGCGAGCCGCTCCTCGTTGCAGGCCAGGACCGGCCCGAAACGCAGATTGTCCGGGTCGTAGAACGTGCCGAACGAGAAGGCGTGGCGGGAGTCGATACCGGCCGCGGGGTCGCCTCCGCGGTAGCGCTCGCCGGAGCGCCGTACATCCATCACGCCGCCCACCGTAGCCCCGCCACGCCATACCCGGGTCCGGATAAGGCAGTCTTGTCCACGTGCCCCGACCCGATTCCGCGCAGCCCGGACCCCCTCCCGCACATCCGCACGCCGCGACGCTGAAGAGGCTGGAGCAGTCATCCGGCCGGCTCTCGGCGAACGCCATCGCCAGGATGGACGAGACCCTGCCGTGGTACCGGGCCATGCCACCGGAGAACCGTTCCTGGATCGGCCTGGTCGCGCAGGCCGGTATCGCCGCCTTCACCGAGTGGTTCCGGCACCCCGAGGCGCCCCAGGCGATCTCCACCGATGTCTTCGGCACCGCCCCGCGCGAGCTGACCCGGGCCATCACCCTGCGGCAGACCGTCGAGATGGTGCGCACCACGATCGAGGTCATGGAGACCGCGATCGAGGAAGTCGCCGCCCCGGGCGACGAGTCGATCCTCCGTGAGGCGCTGCTGGTCTACGCACGGGAGATCGCCTTCGCGACCGCCCAGGTGTACGCGCAGGCCGCCGAGGCCCGCGGGGCCTGGGACGCCCGCCTGGAGTCGCTGGTCGTCAACGCGGTGCTGTCCGGCGAGGCCGACGAGGGAGCGGTGTCCCGCGCGGCAGCCCTCGGCTGGAACTCGCCCGACCATGTCTGTGTGATCCTCGGCACCGCGCCCGAGGGCGACAGCGAACTGACCGTCGAGGCGATCCGCCGCGCCGCGCGGCACGCCAAGGTCCAGGTGCTGACCGGGGTGCTCGGCAACCGCCTCGTCGTCATCGCGGGCGGCAACGACAATCCGCTCCAGGTCGCCAAGGCCCTCATCGGCCCGTACGCGGCGGGGCCCGTGGTCGCAGGACCGATCGTGCCCGACCTGCTCGCGGCCACCCGCTCCGCGCAGGCGGCGGCCGCCGGGCTCAAGGCCGGATACGCCTGGCAGGACGCGCCGCGCCCGGTGCTCGCCGACGATCTGCTGCCGGAGCGCGCCATCGCCTCGGACCCCGCGGCGCGTGAGCAGTTGGTGGAGGAGATCTACAGACCTCTGGAGCAGGCGGGGTCGGCCCTCCTGGAAACGCTGAGTGTCTATCTGGAGCAGGCGAGCAGCCTGGAGGGCGCGGCCAGGATGCTCTTCGTACACCCCAACACCGTTCGCTACCGGCTCCGACGTGTGACCGACGTCACCGGGTGGTCGCCCTCCGATGTGCGCTCCGCATTCACTCTGCGCATCGCCCTGATCCTGGGGCGCCTGGCCGACGGGGATACGCAGCTCTAGACTTTTGTCGGACACCAACAATTACCCCACCGGTTCTTCGTCCCTGTCCCCACGGGCCTTTGGAACCGTCCACAAGAGAGAGTGTGAGGGTGCTCGTACTCGTCGCTCCCGGCCAAGGCGCTCAGACGCCCGGCTTCCTGACTCCCTGGCTCGAACTCCCCGGTGCCGCCGACCGTATCGCCGCGTGGTCGGACGCCATCGGGCTCGACCTCGCCCACTACGGCACCAAGGCCGACGCGGACGCCATCCGTGACACAGCGGTGGCCCAGCCGCTGCTGGTAGCGGCCGGTCTGCTGTCCGCTTCCGCACTGGGCGACTTCGTGCCCGGCGCCGTCGCAGGACACAGCGTCGGCGAGATCACGGCCGCGGCTTTCGCGGGCGTGATCGACGACGCGGCGGCGCTCGGTCTCGTACGGACCCGCGGACTGGCCATGGCCGAGGCCGCGGCCGTCACGGAGACCGGGATGGCCGCGCTCCTCGGCGGCGACCCCGAGACCGTGCTCCCGCACCTGGAGAAGCTCGGGCTGACCCCGGCGAACGTGAACGGCGCAGGCCAGATCGTCGCCGCGGGCACCGCCGAACAGATCGCCGCGCTCGTCGACGACAAGCCCGACGGGGTGCGCAGGGTCATGCCGCTCAAGGTGGCCGGCGCCTTCCACACGCACCACATGGCTCCGGCGGTCGCCGGACTCGGCAGGGCCGCCCAGGACCTGACCGTCGCCGACCCGGCCGTCCCGTACCTCTCGAACGCCGACGGCGAAGTGGTCACGACCGGCGCCGACGTCATCGCCCGGCTGGTCAACCAGGTCTCGAACCCGGTCCGCTGGGATCTGTGCATGGAGACCGCCCAGAAGCTGGGCGCGACCGCGCTCATCGAGGTCTGCCCCGGCGGCACCCTGGTGGGCATCGCCAAACGCGCCATGCCCGGCGTACGGACGCTGGCGCTCAAGACACCCGACGACCTCGACGCGGCCCGCGCCCTCATCGCCGAGAACCGATCACCTGCCGCTGACGCGGCGGGGGCCTAAGGAGCCCGAGAGAGCATGGCGAAGATCAAGCCCAGCCAGGGCGCCCCGTACGCACGGATCATGGGAGTCGGCGGCTACCGCCCGACCCGGGTCGTGCCCAACGAGGTCATCCTGGAGACGATCGACTCGTCCGACGAGTGGATCCGCTCCCGGTCCGGCATCGCGACCCGCCACTGGGCCTCCGACGAGGAGACCGTGGCCGCGATGTCCGTCGAGGCGGCCGGCAAGGCCATCGCGGACGCCGGGATCCCCGCCGACCGGATCGGCGGAGTGATCGTGTCGACGGTCTCGCACTTCGCGCAGACCCCGGCCATCGCGACCGACATCGCCTACAAGCTCGGCACCGACAAGGCGCCCGCCTTCGACATCTCCGCGGGCTGCGCAGGCTTCGGGTACGGTCTGACGCTCGCCAAGGGCATGATCGTCGAGGGTTCCGCCGAGTACGTGCTCGTCATCGGCGTCGAGCGGCTCAGCGACCTCACCGACCTGGAGGACCGCGCGACGGCCTTCCTCTTCGGTGACGGCGCGGGCGCGGTCGTGGTCGGTCCTTCCCAGGAGCCGCACATAGGACCCACGGTGTGGGGCTCGGAGGGCGACAAGTCCGAGACGATCAAGCAGACCGTGCCGTGGTCGGACTACCGCGACGGCAAGGGCCGCGAGAAGTTCCCCGCGATCACGCAGGAGGGTCAGGCGGTCTTCCGCTGGGCCGTGTTCGAGATGGCGAAGGTCGCTCAGCAGGCCCTGGACGCGGCCGGTATCGCCGCGGCCGACCTGGACGTCTTCATCCCGCACCAGGCCAACATGCGGATCATCGACTCGATGGTGAAGACCCTCAAGCTGCCGGACCACGTCACGGTCGCCCGTGACGTCGAGACCACCGGCAACACCTCCGCAGCCTCGATTCCGCTTGCGATGGAGCGGCTCCTGGCGACCGGTCAGGCGAAAAGCGGCGACACCGCACTGGTCATCGGCTTCGGGGCGGGTCTCGTCTACGCCGCGACTGTCGTTACCCTCCCCTAGGGCATTCCGGAGGAATCCGGTTCGCCGTTCGGACACCCCGAGGTTCGAACACCCCGAGCAGTCCCCGACACACACCGCTACACATCGAAGGAGCGCCGTCATGGCCGCCACTCAGGAACAGATCATCGAGGGTCTCGCCGAGATCGTCAACGAGATCGCCGGCATCCCGGTCGAGGACGTCCAGCTGGACAAGTCCTTCACCGACGACCTGGACGTCGACTCGCTGTCCATGGTCGAGGTCGTCGTCGCCGCCGAAGAGCGCTTCGACGTCAAGATCCCCGACGACGACGTCAAGAACCTCAAGACCGTCGGCGACGCTGCCGACTACATCTTGAAGCACCAGGCCTGACCCAGGCCCGCGGCTGACGCCACCCGGCGGTGGCGCCGTGATTCAGATCCCTCTACACGTGGAGAAGAAATTCCAGTGAGCTCGACCAATCGCACCGTGGTCGTCACCGGTATCGGCGCAACCACACCGCTGGGTGGCGACAGCGCATCGACCTGGGAAGGACTGCTCGCAGGCCGTTCCGGCGTCAAGCCGCTCACCGACGAGCGCTTCGCCGAGCTGCCGGTCCGCATCGCCGCCCCGGTGGCTGTCGACCCGAGCGAGGTCCTGGCGCGCCCCCTCGCCCGCAAACTGGACCGCTCGGCCCAGTTCGCGGTGATCGCCGCCCGTGAGGCATGGGCCGACGCGGGCTTCACCGCGAAGGCGGGTGAGGACGACGCCGTCCGCCCCGAGCGCCTCGGCGCGGTCGTCGCCTCCGGTATCGGTGGCATCACCACCCTGCTCGACCAGTACGACGTGCTCAAGGAGAAGGGCGTACGCCGCGTCTCCCCGCACACCGTCCCCATGCTCATGCCGAACGGCCCGTCCGCCAACGTCGGGCTCGAACTCGGCGCGCAGGCAGGCGTTCACGCGCTGGTCAGCGCGTGCGCGTCCGGCGCCGAAGCGGTCGGCTACGCGGCCGAGATGATCCGCTCCGGCCGTGCCGACGTCGTCGTCGCCGGTGGCACCGAGGCGACCATCCACCCGCTGCCCATCGCGGCCTTCGCCAACATGATGGCGATGTCGAAGAACAACGAGGACCCCGAGGGGGCCTCCCGCCCGTACGACAAGGGCCGCGACGGCTTCGTACTCGGCGAGGGCGCCGGCATCGTGGTCCTGGAGTCCGCCGAGCACGCCGCCGCGCGCGGCGCCAAGGTCTACTGCGAACTGGTGGGCCAGGGCCTGTCGTCGGACGCCCACCACATCGCGCAGCCGGAGCCGACCGGCCGCGGTATCGCCGCGGCGCTGCGGCACATGCTGGAGACCACCGACCTGAAGCCCTCCGAGGTCGCGCACGTCAACGCGCACGCCACGTCGACCCCGCAGGGCGACGTCGCCGAGATCAAGGCGCTCCGCCAGGTGCTGGGCGACGACCTCGACCATGTCGCCATCTCCGCGACGAAGTCGATGACCGGGCATCTGCTCGGCGGCGCCGGCGGTATCGAGACCGTCGCCACGGTGCTGGCGCTGCACCACCGCACGGCTCCCCCGACCATCAACATCGTCGATCTCGACGAGGAGGTCGACGCGGACATCGTGCGGGACAAGCCGCGCACGCTGCCGCAGGGGCCGGTCTCCGCGGTCAACAACTCGTTCGGATTCGGCGGTCACAACGTGATGCTGGCGTTCCGTACGGTCTGACCGCACACGCGCCGGTCGCACAGCGCGGCACGACACAGCGCGACGCGACACGGCACAGCACGACACGCGCGGGCCCGCTCCTCCCTCTCCGGGAGGGGCGGGCCCGCGCGTTCATGTCCGGGCTCCCGGCGTCAGTGCTCGAAGCTCGCGAAGTAGGACGCGGCCATGTCGTCGCCGCCGTGGCCCAGCGCCTCCGCCCGGCGGAACCGCTCGCCGCCCGCGGCTGCCACGTCCAGCCGTACACCCGCCTCGCGCCCCGCCTCGACGATCAGCCGCGCGTCCTTGGCCGCCGTGGCGACCGAGAAGCTCGGCGTGTAGTCCTCGGTGAGGATGGCCTGTGCCTTCAGGTGCAGATAGCCGCAGTCCAGCGAGCCGCCGCCGACCGCGTCCAGGAAGCCGGCCGGGTCGACGCCGAGACCGGCCGCCAGCGCGAGCGCCTCGGCCGTGCCGTGGGTGAGGGCCAGCACCCAGCTGTTGCAGACGAGTTTCAGCCGGGTGGCCGCTCCCGTCGCGCCGTCGGCGCCGACCCAGACCGTACGGGCGCCGACCGCGTCGAGCACGGGGGCGACATCGCCGCGTACGGAGCTGGGCCCCGCCGCGAGAACCGTGAGCTGACCGCTCTCCGCCGGGGCCTTGGTGCCGAGGACCGGAGCGTCCACGAAGACCAGCCCGTGCTGCCTGGCCAGCGCGGCGAGCGGGAGGAGCGCCTCGGTGCCCGCTGTCGTGGACTGGAGCCAGACGGTCCCGGCGCTCAGCGAGGACCCGGCGGCGCTCATCGCTTCGAGGGCCGCCGCGCCGTCGTACAGCATGGTGATGATCACGTCCGCACCCTCGACGGCCTCACCAGGGGTGCCGGCGACGCGGGCGCCCGCGTCGGCGAGGGGCTCCGCCTTGGCGCGGGTCCGGTTCCAGACCCGGACGTCGAGCCCGGCGCGGCAGAGGTTACGGGCCATCGCGGCGCCCATGATGCCCGTACCGAGGACAGCTACTGAGGTGTTGTCAGCCATGGACCCACCGTAAAGCGGATTACACGACCTGGTGCAGCCAGCGCACCGGGGCTCCCTCGCCCGCGTACCTGAACGGCTCCAGCTCGTCGTCCCAGGGCTTGCCGAGCAGCCGTGCGATCTCGGCCTCCAGATCACTCTCGCCGCCCAGCGAGCGGGCCAGCGCGGCCCGCAGCCGGTCCTCGGGGATCAGGATGTCGCCGTGGATTCCGGTGACGGCGTGGAAGATGCCCAGCTCCGGCGTGGCGCTGTAGCGCTCGCCCTCGGCCGACGGGCACGGCTCCGACGTCACTTCGAAACGCAGCAGGTTCCAGCCACGCAGCGCGGAGGCGAGCTGGGACGCGGTGCCCGTGCCGCCCTTCCAGGAGAACTCGGATCTCCAGGTGCCGGGAGAGGCGGGCTGCCTGATCCAGTCGAGATTCACCCGCGCACCGAGAACACCCGCCACGGCCCACTCAACGTGCGGGCACAGCGCGCGCGGTGCGGAGTGCAGATACAGAACTCCACGTGTCGTCACCGGGACCTCCAGTGCGGTTCGAGGTTCGCCTTCCCCAGCGGCCTCTCGCCCGTTCTGCCCCGGGGTACAACAGTAAACAGCATCGGGAGTTAATCTCCTGAAATGGGACAGTATGTGACGTGATGTAATTTACCGGAACCGTGGAAGGCGAAGTTGCCACTGGTTCGACGGGGAAAAACTACCGCGCGACGGCCTCACTCGTGTGACGTACTGTCGGTCTCAGCCCTGTTGAACACAGAGCTTTCACTCGGCAGGACGCGCGGGTCGGCCACTTGGAGGGTGCAGAGGGTGCAGAGGAAGCCGGAATCCGCCCGGAGCCACCGCACACGCACGGCGGTCGCGGCGCTGACGGCGGTGGTCGTCCTCCCGCTCGGCGCGCTGGCCGGCTGTGACTCTTCCGACAGTGGCGGGAAACGTGCGCAGGCGCACCGCAACGGGCCGTCCGCACCCGCCCCGACCTGGGACAGGTCCCCCCGTTCGGTAGCCGCGGTAGGCGATTCCATCACCCGCGGCTTCGACGCCTGTTCGGTGCTCGCGGACTGTCCGAAGGTGTCCTGGGCGACCGGTTCTGACGCCCAGGTGCACAGTCTGGTCTCGCGGCTCGGCGTGAAGAAGAGCTGGAACGACGCCAGGACCGGGGCCCGGATGGCCGATGTGCCGGCCCAGATCGGCGCAGCGGCGGCGCACCGGCCCCAGCTGGTGACGATCATGGCAGGTGCCAATGACGCGTGCCGTGACTCGGTTTCGCACATGACACCGGTGGATGAATTCCGAACATCGTTTGAGACGGCGCTGAAACGTTTGGCCACCGCGCTGCCCAAGAGCGAGGTCTATGTGTCGAGCGTGCCGGACCTGAAGCGGCTGTGGTCGCAGGGGCGCGGTAACCCGCTGGGCAAGCAGATCTGGAAGCTGGGGATCTGCTCGTCGATGCTGCGGGACGCCGATGCGATGAACCCGGCAGCGGTGAAGCGGCGCGACGCCGTACGGGAGCGGGTCGTCGCCTACAACGCGGTCCTCAAGGACGTGTGCGCGTCGGACGAGCACTGCCGTTACGACGGCGGGGAGGTCTTCGGCTTCCGGTTCACCGGGGCGCAGCTGAGCCCCTGGGACTGGTTCCACCCCGGGAAGGACGGCCAGGAGCGGCTGGCGGAGATCGCGTACCGCAACGTCACGGCCGCGCGGCCCCCGGCGTAGGGTCCGGGGATGAGCAGCGCGCAGCCGGAGATCTTCGGCCGTCTCGACGACGGCACCTCAGTCCACCGCTGGACCCTGGAGCGCGGCGGTACCCGGGTGCGGGTGCTCACGTACGGCGGGATCGTGCAGTCCGTCGAGGTGCCCGACCGGGCGGGAGCGGTGGCCGGGGTGGCGCTGGGCTTCCCCGACCTGGCCGGGTATCTGGCCTCCCCCGGGCCGTACTTCGGGGCGCTGATCGGGCGGTACGCGAACCGCATCGCGGGCGGTGAGTTCGAGCTCGACGGGCGTACGTACCGGCTGCCCCGCAACAATCCGCCGCACAGCCTGCACGGCGGTGACCGCGGCTTCGACAAGCGGGTGTGGGAGGCGGCGGCCGCCGGGGACCACGGGGTGCGGCTCTCCCGGGTCAGCCCGGACGGCGAGGAGGGCTTCCCCGGGCGGCTGGCCGTGTCCGTGACGTACAGCCTGGCGGAGAGCGGTGCGCTGCGGATCGCGTACGAGGCGACGACGGACGCGCCGACCGTGGTGAGCCTGACCAATCACTCGTACTGGAACCTGGCCGGTGCGGGCTCAGGCAGCGCGGCCGGGCACGAGCTGCGGATCGCGGCCTCGCGGGTGACGCCCGTGGACGCCGAGCTGATCCCGACCGGCGATCTGGCGCCGGTCGACGGCACCCGTTTCGACTTCCGGCAGGCCCGGAAGGTGGGGCTGGGCTACGACCACAACTACGTACTCGACGGGGGCGGCGGTGCGGCCGCCGAGCTGTCCGATCCGGTCTCCGGCCGGGTGCTGACGGTCTCCACCAGCGAGCCGGGGCTGCAGCTCTACACCGGTGACCACATCGACGACGGACCGTTCGGGCCCGGCGCCGGGATCGCGCTGGAGACCCAGCGCTTCCCCGATACGCCGAACCGGCCGGAGTTCCCCGCTGCGGTGCTCCGGCCGGGCGGCGCGTTCGTTTCCGAGACGGTGTACGGGTTCTCCGCGCGGTAGGCGTACGCGCGGTAGGTACGCGGGGGACCCGTGGGCCGTCGGACGCGGGTTCCCGTGACCGTCGGCCGCGGGGACCCGTGGACCCGTGGACCCGTGGGCCCGTGGAGCGTCAGAGCGTGATCGTGACCGCCAGCCTGGTGTCGGTCAGGGAGCGGCCGGCCCGGATCTCGTAGCCGCCGGGGCGCTTCGTCCAGCCGCCCGTCTCCTCGTCCCAGGTCTCGAAGGCCCGGGAGGAGAGCGCGACGGCCACCTCGGCCGTCTCCCCCGGTTCCGCTTCCACGGTGGCGAATCCGGCCAGCGCGCGGACGGCCCGGTCCGTTCCTGGGTCGGCCGGGGCCGCGTAGACCTGGACCGTTTCGCGCCCGGCGCGGGCGCCGGTGTTGCGGATGCGGACGGTGGCGGTCTCCGCTGTCGCCGCCACCGACTCGTAGCTCCACTCGGTGTAGCCCAGGCCGTGGCCGAAGGGGTAGGCGGGCGTCGCACCGGCGCGGTCCCAGGCCCGGTAGCCGATGAACACGCCTTCTTCGTAAGGGAGTTCGCCGCCCTCCGGCTCGACCCTGCGGACCGGGGCGTCGTCCAGGACCGCCGGCCAGGTGGTGGGGAGCCGCCCGCCCGGCTCCGCCGCGCCGAGGAGTACGTCGGCGAGTGCCGCGCCGCCCTCCTGGCCCGGGAACCAGCTGAGCAGCACCGCCGCCACGTCGTCGCGCCAGGGCAGCTCCACCGGGGAGCCGGCGTTGACGACCACGACCGTGTTCGGGTTGGCGGCGGCCACGGCGCGCACCAGGTCGTCCTGGCGGCCGGGCAGCCTGAGGTCCTTGCGGTCGAAGCCCTCGGACTCGACCTCCTCGGTGGTGGCCACGACCACCACGGCGGTGTCGGCCGCGCGGGCGGCGGCCACGGCTTCGGCGATGAGCTCATCGGGGTCGCGCTGCGGGTCGCGGTGCATCAGCGAGAAGCCGATGGCCTGGAGCCGGGCTCCG
Organism: Streptomyces sp. SID10853; assembly: GCF_010548145.1. Taxonomy (GTDB): domain Bacteria; phylum Actinomycetota; class Actinomycetes; order Streptomycetales; family Streptomycetaceae; genus Streptomyces. The sequence goes on along the minus strand of NZ_JAAGLN010000019.1, from coordinate 16,868 downwards.
GCGCTCTTGAAGACGGTGTACTCGAAGCCGATCGCGACCGGCTCACCGGCGGTGAGGGTGGCGGTGCCGCGCTCGACGGGGCCGCCGAAGACCGCGGCGAACGGGTCGGCCTCGTCGCCGGGCAGCTCGTCCGCCGCGAAGAGGACCTGCTCGCCGACGGTGAGCCGGAAGCCGCCGAGGCCGCGGGTGCCGAAGGTGTGCTCGCCGCTCTCCCTGGGCGTGAACGTGCCCTTGACCTCGATGGTGTGCAGCGCCTCGTGGGTCACTCCGTCGGGCAGATCGCTGCCCACCCACTGGATGCGCCCGCCGGGCACCGAGGCGGTGCCGATGATCCGGCCCGCCTTGTCACGGCAGATGGCGTGCAGGGCGAACCCCTTGCCCGCTGCGGCGAGTTGGCCGCTCGGGTCGGCACCGAGCGCGTAGCTGACGGCGCCCTCGGGGAGCGCGGCCGCCAGCCCGTCGAGGGGCGCGACCACCCGGGTCGGGAAGACGGTGGCCGAGCCGCCGCCGAGGATGCGGGCGTCGCGGGCGGCGGCGCCGATGAGCGCGACCTTGCGGGTCCGTGAGGCGTCGAGGGGCAGCGCGCCGCCCTCGTTGCGTACGAGCACGAACGCGCGGCGGGCGATCTCGCGGGCCAGCTCACGCCCGTCGGTCTCCGCCGGGAGATCGGTGACGACCGGCGGGGCACCGTCGAGGACGCCGGTCCTGGCGGCGAGCCGCAGGACGTTCCGTACCGCGTCGTCGACCGCGCTCTCGGGGACCTCGCCCGCCCTGACGGCGGCCGCCAGCGGCTCACCGTACGGGGTGACCGGGCCCGGCATCGCGACGTCGAGCCCGCCGAGGATGTCACCGGCGGTGGAGCGCGCGGCCGTCCAGTCGGAGACGTTGAAGCCGTCGAAGTGCCACTCGCCGCGCAGGACTTCGTTGACGAGGTAGCGGTGCTCGGTCATCGTCGTGCCGTTGACCGTGTTGTACGCGGTCATGATGCCCCAGGGGTGGGCGTTCTCGACGATGGCCTCGAAGGGTGCCAGATACAGCTCGCGCAGCGGGCGCGGGGCGATGAGGTTGTTGACGGTGAAGCGGTCGGTCTCCGCGTCGTTGCCGACGAAGTGCTTGACCGTGGTGCCGACGCCGCCGCTCTGCACCCCGCGCACGTAGCCGGTGCCGATCTCGCCGGTGAGGTACGGGTCCTCGGAGTAGCACTCGAAGTGGCGCCCGCCCAGCGGTGAGCGGTGCAGATTGACGGTCGGCGCGAGCAGGACGTGCACGCCCTTGCGCCGGGCCTCCTGGGCGAGGAGGACACCGGCCCGGTGGGCCAGCTCCGGGTCCCAGGTGGCGGCGAGCGCGGTCGGTGACGGCAGGGCGATGGAGGGGTCGTCGGCGGTCCAGCGCACGCCGCGGACGCCGATCGGGCCGTCCGACATGACGAGGGACCGCAGCCCGATCTCCGGGAGCGCCGGGAGGGACCAGAAGTCCTGCCCGGAGAGCAGCCGGGCCTTGGTGTCGAGATCGAGAGCGCCGAGAGCGGCCTCGACCGCGGCCTCGCGGACCCGGTCCGCTTCGTTGATGGGGGTGGCTGCCACCGTCGTACCTCCGTCTTGGCGTGCTGAAGTCCCGCAGTCCCGTGCGTGATGTCTCCATCCTGACCCGTGGACCGGTAGATCGGTAGGTTTCGTTATCTCTTCGTGATGCTCGATGTCGTACGGTCCTCGGAGAACACGTACGGGGAAAGGAGCCGGTGGATGGGGAGCGCCAGAGGCGAGGGGCGGCGGGCGGAGATCCTCCGTGCGGCCCTTGAGGTCATCGCGGAGCGCGGCTACCGCGGGACGACGCTCGGGGCGGTCGCCGAGCGGGTGGGCCTCACCCAGCAGGGGCTGCTGCACTACTTCCCGAGCAAGGACGCGCTGCTCGTCGCCGTGCTGGAAGCCCGCGACCGCTGGGATCCGGGTGCGTCGGCACGCTCCGGCGAGGCGTGGCCGCTCGAACTGCTCGGCTCACTCGTGGAGTACAACGCGATGCGGCCGGGGATCGTGCAGACCTTCGCCGCCCTGCTCGGCGAGAGCGTCACGGACGGGCATCCGGCGCGGGAGTTCTTCACCCGCCGCTATGTGCAGGTGCGGGGGTCGATGGCGGCCACCCTGCGCGGCGAGTTCGGGGACCGACTGCCGAGCGGGCTGACGCCGGATGAGGTGGCGCCGCTCCTGGTGGCGGTGATGGACGGTCTGCAGTACCAGTGGCTGCTCGACCCCGATTCGGTGGACATGCCCACCGCGTTCCGCGCCTTCACGACCCTGCTCGGCGGTGGCGCGGCGGAGTGAGGCGCGGGGCGGGCCTGTCGTTACGCGGTACGGGAGGGGGCGGGCCCGGGCCCGGCGGCCGGGGGCGCGGGTGCCGTCGGTGCGGATGACGTCGGTGCGGATGCGGTCGGTGCGGATGACGTCGGTGGGGACGCGGCGCCCGGCGCGGTGTCAGGGTCCGGCGCGATGCCAGGGCCGGGCACGGTATCAGGGTCGGGCGCCGTGTCCGGTTCGGCCCTCTCGCCCCTCAGGTCGCGCGCCATCAGCGTCGCCCCCGCCACCGCGCCCGGCATGAGGAAGACCGCGACCAGCGGCACCAGGAAGCACAGCGTCAGCGGGACCCCGAAGCCCAGGGTCAGCAGGCGGCGGCTCTTCAGCAGGGCCAGCCGCTCCCTGAACTCCAGACCGCGCCGCTGCAGCGCCACCGCCGTCAGCTCCTCGGCGAGGAAGAAGCCGGAGACGCAGAAGCCGATCGCGGGGACGACGGTCTGGCCGACGACCGGCAGGAATCCGGCGGCGAAGAGCAGCAGCCCGTAGAGCGCCACCCGCACCAGGACGCGGAGGCTGTCCCGCGCGGATATCCACAGTTCCCGCCAGAACGAGAGGCCGCTTTCCGGGACTTGGCCGCCCTCCGACGCGTCGACCCGCTCCGAGAGCGCCTCGTAGAAGGGCTGGCCGATCAGCAGGGTCATCGCGGTGAACGAGACGACGGCGAGCAGCAGGGCCAGCGCCCAGAGCAGTACGGTCAGAAAGCCCCGCAGCAGGCCCGGCCAGGGCGTGCTCCAGGTGTCGGCGAAGGGGGTCGCCCACGCGACGGCGTCATCCGCCCAGAACACGAGCGCGACCAGCGCCGCCACGTACAGGACGAGTGTGATCAGCCCCGGCAGCAGCCCGAATCCGTACTGCCTGCCACGCCGGCCGACCCAGCGCTGGCCCTTCACCAGATAACCGAAACCCGCCCCGAGATCACCCATGCGCCGCAGCCTATCGGGGAGCCTGCCGGGCGCTGTCGCCGAGCACGGGCCGCCCCCGGTGGCCGAGCCGGGTGGAGAGTTCGGCCGCGCCGTCCCGGGCCAGCCGCGCCAGCTCGCTCTCGCGCTCCTCGCTCCAGCGGATCATCGGGACCGAGATGGAGAGTGCCGCGACGACCTCGCCTGAGCTGTCGCGCACCGGAGCCGCCACACAGCTCACGTCCGGGTTGGATTCACGGTGCTCGACCGCGAACCCGCGCTCCCCGACCAGGTCGAGCGCCGCCCGCAGAGCGGCCGGATCGGTCACGCTGTGGGGCGTCATCGCGGTGAGTTCGCGCCCGGTGATCCGCGCGGTCAGCTCGGCGTCGGGCAGCGAGGCGAGCAGCATCTTGCCGACGGACGTGCAGTGCGCGGGCAGCCGACGCCCGGCGGCCGAGACCATCCGGACCGCGTGGGTGGAGTCGACCTTCGCGATGTAGATGACGTCGGTGTCCTCCAGGATGGCGACATGGACGGTCTCGTCGCAGGTCTCGGCGACCTCGCGGGCGACCCGCTGCCCCTCGGCTGCGAGGTCGAGCTGTTCCGCGTACCGGCTGCCGAGCTGGTACGTCCGTACGCCGAGCCGGTAGTGGCCCGGCTGCTCGGGGACCGGCGCCAGATAGGAGCGGGCCGCGAGTGTGGTGAGCAGCTCGTGCACGGTGGTGCGCGGCAGCTGAAGTCTGCGGGTCACATCGGGCGCGGAGAGCGAACCGTTCCCTTCGAGGAAGAGTTCGAGAACATCCAGCGCCCTGGTCACCGCCGGGACCAGTCGTCCCATGGTGGTCCACCCACCCCTTCTGTTCGCGTTCGAGATTCCGGCCCTTGTCCGGGATCGCGAACACACCGTACGCACAGCGCGGTTCGGCGGGCAACGGCCGGGCGGGCACGAGTGGGGGCCCGGGCCACAGCCGGGAGACGCACGCGGTGCGGCAGCACGCGGTGCGGCAGCACGCCGTACGGCAGCACGCGGTGCGGCAGCACGCCGTACGGCAGCACGCCGTACGGCAGCACGCGGTGCGGCAGCACGCGGTGCGGCAGCACGCCGTACGGACAAAGGCCGCCCCCGCCGGAGCGGGTGCGGCCCTTCCGTCCCGGCCGGAGCCGGGATCAGCCCGTCATGATCAGGCGACGGCGAGGTCGACCTTGATGTTGCCACGGGTGGCGTTCGAGTACGGGCACACCTGGTGCGCCTTCTCGATCAGCGACTGCGCGGTGGCCGCGTCGACGTTCGGGATGGAGGCCGTGATGGTGACCTCCAGGCCGAAGCCGCCCTGCTCGGTCTTGCCGATGGAGACGGCCGCGGTCACGGTCGAGCCGGAGATGTCGGCCTTCTCCTGGCGGGCGACGACACCCAGCGCACCCTGGAAGCACGCGCTGTAACCGGCGGCGAAAAGCTGCTCCGGGTTGGTGCCCGCGCCGCTCCCGCCCATCTCCTTCGGCGGGTTGACGACGACGTCGAGCTTGCCGTCGTTCGAGGCGACCCGGCCGTCACGGCCGTTCTCCGCGGTGGCGACGGCGGTGTACGCGACATCGATCTTCTGGATTGCCATGCGAGTTCCTTCTGTTGTGTACGCCGCGTCTCGCGCCCACGACCGCGGCGGCCTGGTGACGAGACTACTGGTTGACGGCGACGATCATCTTCCCGGTGTTCTCACCGCGCAGCAGACCGAGAAACGCCTCGACGCCCTGCTCGACACCTTCGACGACCGTTTCCTGGTACGTGAGCTCGCCGGAGGCGATCCAGCCGGCGACGTCCTCGACGAACTGCGGCTGGAGGGCGGCGTGATCGCCGACCAGCATGCCCTGGAGCCGCAGCCGCTTGCCGATGACCAGTGCGAGGTTGCGCGGGGCCGGGCTGGCCTCGGTGTTGTTGTACTGCGAGATCATCCCGCAGATCGTGGCGCGGCCGTGCACGTTGAACGAGGTGATGGCCGCTTCGAGATGCTCGCCGCCGACGTTGTCGAAGTACACGTCGATGCCGTCGGGGGCCGCCTCGCGCAGCTGCTTCGTCACCGGGCCGTTCTTGTAGTTGAACGCGGCGTCGAAGCCGAGGTCGTCGACGAGGTGCCTGACCTTCTCGTCGGAGCCCGCCGAACCGATGACGCGGGCCGCGCCCTTGATCCTGGCCATCTGGCCGACCTGGCTGCCCACGGCGCCCGCGGCACCGGAGACGAAGACCGTGTCGCCCTCCTTGAAGGAGGCGACGTCGAAGAGACCGGCGTAGGCGGTGAGGCCCGTCATCCCGAGCACACCGAGGTAGGCGGAGAGCGGCGCGGCCGAGGGGTCGACCTTGGTGGCGTGCTTGGCCGGCACCTGCGCGTACTCACGCCAGCCGAGCCCGTGCAGGACGTGGTCGCCCACCGCGAAGCCCTCGGCGTTCGACGCGATGACCTCGCCGACCGCGCCGCCGTCCATCGGCTTGTCGAGCTGGAAGGGCGGGGTGTACGACTTCACGTCGTTCATCCGGCCGCGCATGTACGGGTCGACCGAGAAGAAGAGGTTGCGGACCAGGATCCGGCCGTCGGCGGGCTCGGACACCGGAACCTCGCGCAGGGCGAAGTCCGCAGGGGTGGGCCAGCCGTCCGGACGGGCGGTGAGATGCCATGCGCGGCCGGTCGTGGGGAGTGCGGACATCGGGTACAACCTCCTGAGCAAAGCTTCATCCAAAAGCTTCATGGTGTGAAATATCTACTGCCTCAAACAACCATGCGCCTGGATATTTTAGATTGTCAAGCATGTGCGTACCATGGTGGGCATGGCCACTCGTACAGACCCGCTCACCCTGGAAGTCGTCGAGCTGATCGGTGAGGTCGTCGCCCGGTACCACGAGGAGTACGACGAGGCGGCGGCCGCGCACTCCCTCACCGGCGCCCAGGCACGCGTCCTGGGGCTGCTGTCCATCGAGCCCATGCCCATGCGCCGGCTCGCCGGCCATCTGAAGTGCGAGCCGTCGAACGTCACCGGGATCGTCGACCGGCTCGAAGCACGCGGCCTCGCCGAGCGCCGCCCCGACCCCGCCGACCGGCGGGTCAAGATCGCCGCCGCCACCGACGCGGGCCGGCGGACCTCCGGGGAGCTGCGCGCCACGATGGATTTCGCCCGGGAGCCGCTGGGTGAGCTGTCGGCCGGTGAGCGGACGGTGCTGCGGGACCTGCTGAAGCGGATGCTGGGGCGTACGGAGGGGTAGGGGCTTCGTCCACCGGACAGCCCCTGGTGGGGCTCGCCCGCACCCGCCGGGCCGGGGCCGCGCGGCGTAGCGGCAGGATGGGTGTATGCCGCCTTCCACGCCCCCGTTCGGGCCGCTCGACTTCCAGCTGGTGCTGCTGCGCCGGATGGCCGACCATCAGCCGGTGCTCGTCGATGACGCCCGCCGGGAGCTCGGCGTCGGCCTCGCGGAGATGCGCGAGGCGAACCGGCGCTGGCAGGCGATGGTCCGCTCGCCCCGGTCCCGTGGCGCCGCGCAGCGCTACCGCTCGGTGCTCGGCGAACCATCGGCCACCGCCCGCAGGAAGATCGGCGATCTGGAGTGCGACGCCCTGCAGTGGCCGGTACCGCTCTGGCCAGGACTGCGGTTCGAGGTGCTGACCGCGCCCGGCGGCGCGGTGTGGAACGAGTGGCTGGTCCGCGCCCCCGGCGCCGCCGCGCCGCCCCTGCACACGGCGGACGACCTGCGGCCCTGGTCCTGCACGGTGGACGAGGTGGCCCGCGCCTTCGCCCCCGTACGGCCGATGGAGGGCACCGCGCCGACCCGGTGGCGGCTGGCCCTCACCCTGCCCGGCGGGCACCCGGCCGTCGCCGAGTTCACCTGGGGGCTGCTCCAGGAGGTACGGCCCGCCGGCACACCCCGCTAAGGGCTGTCCGGTCACTCTTTCCGGTCACCACGGGCTCGTTTTCCGGCGAGGACTCCCATTCGGATCAGGGCACCACCCGGGCGGCTCAGCCCAGCGCGCGCTCCGGTTGCGGCCGTCGCACGATGCGATGAGGACCGGCCACCGCCGGTGCTCCACCTCAGCGTTTCTCGGGAGATCGTGCCGTGACCGTCAGTCTTGAGCAGTTGCGCCGTTGCCAGGTAGCCGTCGACCTGGGGGCCGCGCGGACCCGGGTGTTCGTCAAGGGCATGGGGCTCGTCGTGGACGAACCCAGCGTCGTCGCGGTGAACAGCCGGACGGGCGCGCTCATCGCCGTCGGCTCGTTCGCCGAGCAGATGACCGGCCGTACCCCCGGCTACATCCGGGTGGCACGCCCCGTCACGGGCGGCACCGTCGTCGACATCGACCTGGCCCGGCGCATGCTGGGGCAGCTCCTCGGTGACAAGCTGCGGCGCAGGCTGCGGCGCACCCCGATGCTGCGCGCCGCCGCGTGCACCCCGCACGAGTCGGACCCGCTGGCGCAGCGCGCCACGATCGAGACCCTGGTGGGGCTCGGCGCCCGGAAGGTCGAGCTGGTCGACACCCTCATCGCCGCCGCCGTCGGCTGCGGGCTGCCCGTCGAGCAGCCGACCGCCACCATGATCATGGTCTGCGGCGCGGCGACCACGCAGATCGCCGTACTGTCGCTCGGCTCGATCGTCACCGCCGAGCGGATCCCGGTCGGCGGTGAGGCCATCGACCGGGCCATCGTCCAGCATCTGCGCCAGCACCACGAGCTGCTGCTGCCGAGCCAGTCGGTACGGCCGCTGCAGGTGGCGCTCAGCGGGAACGGGCTGACCCTGGACGGGCCCGAGTTCACCGAGATCCACGGCCGGGACGTGGCCACCGGGCTCGCCCGTTCGGTCCGCGTCGACACCGCGGCCGTACGCGAGGCCGTCCACACCCCGCTGACCGCTGTGCTCGACGGCATCGGCCGGGTGCTGCGCGGCTGCCCGCCCGATCTGGTCGCCGACCTCTCGGACCGCGGCATCATGATGGTCGGCGGGAGCGCTCTGCTGCCCGGCCTCGAACAGATGGTGCGCAACGCGACGCGAATGCCGGTGCACATCGCCGAGCGGCCCGACGTCTGCTCGGTCCTCGGGCTCGGCGCGATGCTGGAGGGCAGGATCGAGCCCATGACGCTGGCGCCGCTGAGCAGCTGACGACCGCTCACCTGCCCCGGCGCCGCCGCCGGGGCCTGCGGACGACCGGATCGGACCCGGGGGACCACGATGACCGGTGACAGACGGCTGCCGGTGCTGCTCGAAGCGGTGCTGAGCGTCGGTACGGACCTCGAACTGCGCGGCACGCTCCAGCACATCGTGGACTCGGCGGCCCGGCTGACGGACGCCGGGAGCGGGGCGCTCGGCGTGGTCGACCCGGAGCGGGACCGCCTCAGCGACCTGTTCACGACCGGCACCGACGGCGACGCGCTGATCGGCATCGCCGACGACACCCCTGGTCTGCTGCGGCTCCCCGTCCGGGTCCACCAGCAGGTCTTCGGGACCCTGCACCTGGCGGACAAACACCGGGGGGACTTCGACCGGGACGACGAGGCGATGCTGCGGGTGCTCGCCGCCCAAGCGGGCATCGCGATCGGCAACGCCCGGCTGTACGAGACGGCCAGGCTCCGCGAGCGGTGGATCAAGGGGGCCGCGGCCGTCACCAATGCGCTGCTCACCGGCGAGAGCGCCACCGACGCGCTGACCACCGTCGCCGAACAGGCCAGGAGTCTCGCCGACGCCGTCGCGGGTGTGGTGCTCCTGCCCACCGCGAGCGGCGGGATGGAGATCGTCGCCGCCTCGACCTTCGAGGACCCGGGCGACCTCATCGGCGCCACGATCGCGCCGGGCTCCCCCGTCCTCGTCCAGTTGCTCAACGGGGACCCGGTGTACATCGAGGACTCGTCGACCGATCCCCGGATGACCACACATGTACGCGCCCGCTTCGGGCCGAGCATGATGCTGCCGCTGCAGAGCGGCGGCAAGCTGATCGGCACACTCGCGCTGCCCAGGCGGCGCAGCGGCCGCCCCTACAACGCGGCGGACCGGACGCTCGCCCTGCAGTTCGCCTCGCAGGCCGCGCTCGCGCTCGTCCTGGCCGATGCCCGGCAGAACCGCGAGCGGCTCGCGGTGTTCGAGGACCGCGACCGGATCGCCCGCGATCTGCACGACCTCGTCGTCCAGCGGCTCTTCGCGACGGAGATGATGCTGGAGTCGACCCGGCGGCGGGCGGCCGGTACGGAGCTGGGTGAGCTGATCGGCCGGGCGGTCGACGAGCTGGACTCGACCATCCAGGACGTCAGGACGGCGATCTTCGCGCTCCAGCAGCCGCCCGCCGACGCGCCGTCGACGCTGCGCGGCCAGGTGCTGCGGGAGACGGACGGCGCGCGGGTCCTGCTGGGGTTCGCGCCGTCGGTGCACTTCCTCGGCCCGGTGGACTCGCGGATCACGGACCGGACCGGTGCGGAGCTGCTGGCCGCCCTGCGCCGGGCGCTGGCCCGCGCGCACCGGCTGCCCGATGTCTCACAGGTGGCGGTGGTGGTCGACGCGCGGGAGGATCCGGTACGCCTGACCGTCACGCACGACGGGACACCGGAGGGAGCGGAGGGGAACACCCTGGTGTGGGAGGCGTCGTAGGTGTCGGGCGTCGTAGGTGTGGAAGGCGTCGTAACGGCACCTCTGTGCGGCTTACGGCACCGGCGACCTGGCGTCGTAGCGGAGGAAGCCGCGCCGGGTCAGGCCGAGGGTGGTGACCGCGAGGACGCAGGCGAGGCCGCCGCCGACCACGGCCGCGGTCGGGGTGGCCAGATCACCGGCCGAGCCCGCGAGGAAGTCGCCCAGGCGCGGGCCGCCCGCCACGACCACGATGAAGACCCCCTGGAGCCTGCCCCGCATCTCGTCCGGCGCCGCGACCTGCATCATCGTGTTGCGGAAGACCATCGACACGGTGTCGGCCGCACCGGCGAGCGCGAGGAAGAACAGCCCGAGCCAGAGGTTCCTGGTCAGGCCGAACACCGCGATGGCGAGCCCCCACCCGGCGACCGCGAGCACGATCGCGAGGCCGTGCCGGTGGATGCCGCCCAGCCAGCCGGAGAAGACCCCGCCGAGCAGCGCGCCCACCGCGGGGGCCGCGACCAGCAGCCCGGTGGTGCGGGCGTCGCCCCCGTACCAGAGGACGGCGACCGCGGGGAACAGTGCCCGCGGCTGGGCCAGGATCATGGCGCAGAAGTCCGAGAAGAACGTCATCCGGAGGTTGGGGCGGGTGGCCAGGAAGCGCAGCCCGTCCAGCACCGAGGCGCGGCTCTTCGATCCGGCGGCCCGGTCGGGGAGCATCGACGGCAGCCGCCACATCGCGTACAGGGCGGCCAGGAAGGAGACGGCGTCGATCAGATACGCGGCCTGGTAGCCCCAGAAGCCGACGATGAGACCGCCGAGCATCGGTCCGATCAGTGTCCCGAAGGTGCTGGTCATCGAGGACAAGGCGTTGGCCGCCGGCAGTTGTCCGCCCGGCAGCAGCCGGGGGATCATCGCGGATCTGGCCGGGGCGTTGAGCGCGGCGCAGACGGACTGGAGGGCCACGATGCCGTACAGGAACCAGACATGCTGGAAGCCGGCGAACGCGGCCGACGAGAGTGCGACCGAGAGGACCGCTGATCCGAGGGCGCTGTAGAGCCCGAGTTTGCGGCGGTCGAGTGTGTCGGCGATGGCCCCTCCGTAGAGGCCGAAGGCGACGAGCGGCACCAGCGAGAACAGCCCGACGAGGCCGACGGAGAAGCTGGACCGCGTGAGGTCGTAGACCTGGAGCGAGATCGCCAGGGCGGTCATGCCCTGCCCGACCCAGGAGACGGTGTTGCCGAACCAGAGCCGCCGGAAGTCGGGGGATGTGCGCAGCGGGGTGAGGTCGGCGAGTATGCGCCGACGTATCGGCGCCTCCTTGGGCGGGCGTATCTCAGTCACAGGGGATGCTAACCGGCGGCGCCCTCCGGACCGGACGCCCGGTCCGGTGAGCCCGGTCACCGCCGCCCCGCTCAGGGCGCCCTGGTCACCCAGCGGGCGAGTTCCGCGTCGGTCGCCTGCCGCACGCTGGTGCCGCCGGGGATGTCCACCTTCAGCGGCATGACGTACGGGCGCCGGTGGCTCGCGTCGTAGTGCCCGTCGGAGAGGTGCGGGGCGTCCGTCGGGAGGTATCCGGCGAAGTACAGGGACCACTTGCCCTTGTTGTCGACGACGGAGGGCACCCCGGGGGCGAGGACCTGGTCCGCCACGTAGTGCGGCCACGCCTTCTCCTGGGTCTGGAGGAGGTAGTCCACTTCGGTGCCTCCCGGCTTTCCCCACACTCCGGCGGTGTCCTTGGCGGTGATCCTGCGGTACGAGGAGCCGTGCGGGGGTATCAGGGTGTCGGACCACGCCAGCCCCGCCTTGTAGTCGGGCTCGTTGTACGCGCCGGTCGAGTAGGCCATCAGGTACTTTCCGTCGACCTCGGTGATGTTGCCCGTCTCGATGAGCTTGAACTTCTTGGGCTGGTCCAGGCCGAAGAAGTACTCCGAGCCGTAGCCGCCCTGTGCCTCCTGGGGCCCGAGCAGCAGCACGGGGCCGGTTTTCGCGGGGCGGGAGGGGGAGGCCATCTCCTGCGCCACGATCCCGTCGTGCTGGGGCGATGCGGTGAGCAGCTTGCTGTAGACGAGGTAGAGCCTGCCGCCGTCCTCGATGTACTTCCCGTCGTAGTTGGCCTTCTGCGGATGGGCGAAGGACCCGGCGATCAGGGAGTCGGCGGCCCAGGCCGTCGGGACGGCGGAGGGCGACGGGTGCCTGGCGTGTGCGTGGACCACCACGGTCCACGGGGCGGCCTGCGGGTGGGCGGGGTTCTTCACGTACATGGTCGCCGCCATCTCCCAGGCGCCGGAGTCCCGTTGGTAGATGTTGGTGTTGATGACGGCCGTCGTCCGTGACCCGTACCGCTTGGCGGCCCTGACCAGGGCGGGCCCCGGCGTCACCGTGACCTTCTTGCCGACCGTGCAGTGCGCGGTGGTCCCGGTCGGACAGTCGAGCAGTGCCTTGGTGGTGCCGGAGAAGTACTGGCTGCCGCCGCCGCGGTAGGGCGCGGCCCGGTGGATGGGATAGGGGTCGGAGAAGTAGACCCCCTTGTCCTTCGACCCGGGGTCCGTCAGGGGCCGGATGCCGCTGCCCGTGGTCGTCGATGTCCCTTGCGGGGTGCCGGACGAAGTGCTGTGCGGGGTGGAGTGGTGGGTGCCGGACGAGGTGCATCCGATGGCGGCCAGGGCGACGGCCGCGAGTACGGCGGTCAGCCGGAGCCGCGGGCCGGACCGGCCGCAGGTGCGGGCGGTCGCTTTGGGTGGGTGCTGCACTGCGTGCGCCTCCTGGTGTCGGCGGGCGTCGACCGCCCGGGGCGTCCGCCGTGACCACCAGCGAGCCGCTCGCTCACACCGGGACGTGGGTCAGTCCTTCGCCCGGTGTGCTGCGCTGAGACCGCTGAACAGCCAGTGCACGGCGTCGCCGTAGAGATTCTCGGGGACCAGCTCCGGATCCATCCGGCGGAGCTGGACAAGTCCTTGGAACAGGGCCATCACGACCGTGGCGACGCCGTCGAACGGGACGTCGCCGGACTGTCCGCGCTCCTTGGCCCGGTCGGCCAGGACCGTGCTCAACGCGTCCCGGTTGGCGCGGAACTGCGAGGCCATGCGCTCCTGGAACTCGGGGCGGCGGATCGCGTACAGCCAGAACTCCGCCTGGAGCGGGGCCAGATCCATGTCCTCGCCCGCGACGTCGACCAGCAGACGGGACAGCAGTGCCTGCTCGTCCTCGACACTGCCGCTCCGGTCGGACACGATCTCGGCGGCCTCGGCGAGACGGCTGCCGCTCCGCTTCGAGAGCAGCTCGACGAACAACTCGTCCTTACTGGCGAAGTTCGAGTACAGCGCCCCGGTGGAGAAGCCCGCGCTCTCCGCGATGTCGTCGACCGACGCCCCCGCGAAGCCCTTGCGGGCGAACACCTGCGCGGCGGCCTCCAGCAGCAGGGCCCTGGTACGCGCCTTGGTCTCCGCCCGGGTCAGGCGTCTCGGACGCTCGTCTTCGTCTCTCATATAGCGAACTCTATCGAAATAGCAAGAATTACGTCAATTGTCCCGGCGTGGACCTCGCGGGCGCGGACGGCGCGAGGTGAGTGAAGTAGTGCCGGTCCCCCAGCGGGCCGAGCAGCATGACCGCGAGGCCGAGGCCGACCGCGACGACGAGCGAGGCGTTGCCGACCGTGTCCATGAGCTGATCCTCGACCACGGCCGCGATCACGACCAGGACGGCCTTCGACGCGACCAGGGGCACCAGGTGGACCTCGATGCCCTTGCGCTTGAGCCGGGACTTCAGCAGGAACATCACCACGGCGAAGACGGCGATGGTACGCAGCGCCTCCTCCCACACCGGCCTGCCGCGGTTGAGGTACCAGAACCCGCCGATCAGCAGGCCGCCGAGCACATAGCGGATGACTTTCGACGAAGACGTCATTTCTTCACTCCGAGAGAGGTGTGGAGCCGCCCGGACCGGCGCCCGGCCGAGTGCCATGGTCCGACCCAGCGGCTTTCATATAGCCAACGCTATTCGGATAGTGACTCCTATGTCAAACGCTCCAACGGTGAGGTGTGCGGCAGGCGGGCAACGCGAGGACCCCGGCCGCGGGGCCGGGGTCCTGGGTCAGGGTGAGGCGGTGACAGGCGGGAGCCGAGGGACTTCAGGTACTCCAGGGACTTCAGGTACTCCAGGCACTCCAGGGACTTCAGGTACTTCAGAGGCCGTTCAGTTGGGGCGGGGTCCTCCACAACGCCAGGGCCTCGATCCCGGCCCGCTCGCCCCCGAGTCCCGGGCGCCCGGCTCAGGCCGGGTCGGCCGGGTCGGCCAGGTCGGCCAGGTCGGCCAGGTCGGCCAGGTCGGCCGGGTCTTCCAGGGCTTCGATGAGGAGACGGGACAGACGGCGGAACTCCTCGGCGTTGGCCCTGTCGAACTTCTCCAGCGCCGGAGCCAGCCGGGCCTCGATCCGGATGAAGGTCTCATCCACCACCTTGCGCCCCTTGGCCGTGAGGTGGTTGTCCACCACCCGGCCCCGGGCCGGGGAGCGCTCCACCAGCCCCTCCTCCTGCAGGGTCCGGACGAGACGGCTGACGGCCTGCGGTGTGTGGACCGCGGCGCGCGCGAGCTCCGAAGCGGAGGCGCCGGGGGTCCGCTTCAGCTCCCGCAGCACCGTCCACTGCCCGAGGGTGAGCCCCAGGGGGTGGATGACCTGCTCGATCCGGTCGGCGAAGTGGTGCCGAATAATCCTGGACAGTGCACCGATTTCGATCCCCTGAGGCAGCGGGTCGCCCGAGTTCTTCATCTTTGACATGGTACTCATCGCGTTCTATATTGAATCGGAGTTCAATATAGAACCACGGTTCTAGATCGGCCGGCTGCCCGCTCCGGCGATCGAAGTGCTCGAAGTGCTCGAAGTGTCCGCGTCAGGCCAGGGCACAGACCCTGGGCCGTCAGATCTGTGGAGTCTGTGGAATCGGCCCGGCTTCCGCCCCTGCCCACATCCGTATCCGGAGACAGCCCATGCCCGTACCCGCAGCCGCCCGTGCCACACCGGAGTCACACGCGCGACAGTCAGCCCTGCCCGGCCGGCTGGTCATACTCCTGGCCACGTCCTGCGGGCTGACCGTGGCCAACCTCTACTACGCCCAGCCGCTCCTGGAGATGCTGCGCCGGGCCTTCCAGCTCCAGGACTCGACCGCCGGCCTGCTGATCACCCTGACCCAGCTCGGCTACGCCGCCGGCATGGTGTTCCTGGTCCCCCTCGGCGACCGCATCGAGACCTCCCGTCTGGTCTCCGTCCTGCTCGCCGTCACGGCCCTGGCCATGGCCGCCGGCGGCCTCGCCCCCACCTTCACCGTCCTGCTCATCGCCGCGCTCGTCGCGGGCGCCACCTCCGTCGTCGCGCAGGTGCTCGTCCCCTACGCCGCCGACCTCGCCCCCGATCACCTGCGCGGCGCCGTGGTGGGCAAGGTGATGAGCGGACTGCTCGCCGGGATCCTGCTCTCCCGCACCGTCGGCAGCCTGCTCGCCGACCTCGCGGGCTGGCGCACTGTCTACCTGGTCTCCGCCGCCCTGATGGCGGTCCTGGCCCTTGTCCTGCGCCGCACGCTGCCCCACCGGGCCCCCACCAGCACCGACTCCTACACCGCGCTGCTGCGTTCCACGGCCCGCCTGATCCGCGTGCACCCGCAGCTGCGCCGCCGGTCCTTCTACCACGCCTGCATGTTCGCGGCCTTCAGCGCGTTCTGGACGACCATCTCCTACGTCCTGACCACCGCGCCGTACGACTACTCCCAGCTCCAGGTCGGCCTGTTCGCCTTCGTCGGTGCCGCCGGCGCGCTCGTCGCCCCTCTCGCGGGCCGCCTCGCCGACCGAGAGCTCGCGCACCGGCTCACCCCCGTGACCTGCCTGCTCGCCTCCGCCACCCTCATCTGGGCCGGCCTGGCCGCCCACCAGATCCTCGTCCTCGCCGCCGCCGCGGTCCTCCTGGACTGCGCCGTGCAGTGCTCCCTGGTCTTCGGACAGCACACCATCTACCAACTCGACGCGGACGCCCGCGCCCGGATCACCAGCGTCTACATCGCCACCTTCTTCATCGGCGGCGCCATCGGCTCCCAACTCGGCACTCTCGCCTACCACGTGAGCAACTGGCGTGCGGTCACCCTCACCGCGGCAGCCTTCCCCGTCGTCGCGGCGCTCGCCTGGACCACCGACCGCTCCCACACCAGCAGGAAGCGCCGGCCAGCAGACACCACATGAAGCCTGCTCCGCCTGCCCTCGCCGTCCTCGACCACCCGAACCGACAGGCCTAGACCTCGACCAGGGTGATCTCGGTGGCCTTGACACTGGTCCACACCGGTACGCCGTCCGCGAGGCCGAGTTCGAGCGCGGCCTGCGGGGTGATCTCCGCGACCAGGTCGGGCGCTTCGGCCGAGGTGATGAGGACGCGGAGCCTGCTGCCCGCCGAGGTGATCTCGCGTACGGTGCCGGGCCAGACGTTGCGCGGGCTGCCCGACGGCCGGTCCCGGTGGACGGACACGGCTTCGGGCGCGATGATCGCCAGCGCCTTCGCGCCCTCGTCGAGCCGGTCGGCGACGACGAGCCGGCCGCCGCCGGTGAGGGTGAGGCCGTCGCCGGACGCGGTGCCGGTCCAGGCGTTGCGGCCGAGCATCCGGGCCACCCACGGCGACCGCGGGTGCAGGGTGACCTCGGCGGGCGGGGCGTCCTGGAGCGTACGGCCGTCGTCCAGTACGAGGACCCGGTCGGCCAGCGAGACCGCCTCCACCGGGTCATGGGTGACGATCAGACAGACCCCGGCGAAGCCGCTGAGATGCGAGCGCAGGGTGTGCCGTACATGGGCCCGGGTGGTCTGGTCGAGGGCGGCGAGCGGCTCGTCGAGAAGCAGCAGCCTGGGGCGGGCCGCCAGCGCCCTGGCGAGGGCGACGCGGTGGGCCTGGCCGCCGGAGAGCTGGGAGGGCTTGCGGGCGGCGAGGTGACCGACGCCGAGCCGCTCAAGCCACTGGGCCGCCTCCCTGCGTGCCTCGGCGCGCGGCACCCGGCGCGAGCGCAGCC
>NZ_JAAGLN010000199.1 GCF_010548145.1 Streptomyces sp. SID10853 | reverse complement strand
CGACGGGCCGGCCACGGAAGCGGCCCGGGCGCCCGGGCCGGCCGGGCCGGGTGCCGCGGGCGGGCGAGATCTGGTGGGCGCTGGTCCCGTACGAGGACGGTCCCGGCGGCAAGGACCGGCCGTGCCTGGTGCTCTCGGTACGGGGTGACGCGGCACTGGTCGCCAAGATCACCAGCAAGCACCACGAGGAACGGCCCGGGGTGATCGCGCTGCCGGCCGGTGCCGTGGGCGACGCGCGGGGGCGGCGGAGCTTTCTGGAGACGGACGAGTTGCGGGATGTCCGGGTGGGCGAGTTCCGCCGGTGGGCGGGCGATGTGGACCGGACGGTGTGGGACCGGGTGCGGCACCTGGCGGGGTAGGCGGACTCACTAGCCGTGACTCACACCCGGCCGTCCGGACCGTACGGACGGATCAGGCCGGACCCGCGTGGGCCCGGCCTGAATCCGTACCGCTTCCGTACAGCAGCTTCGGTATAGCAGCTTCCGTACAGCGAAGCCTCAGGCCCAGAGCTGGCCCTGGAGTGTTTCGATGGCCGCTTCGGTCGTGGGGGCCGTGTAGACGCCGGTCGACAGATACTTCCAGCCGCCGTCCGCCACGACGAACACGATGTCCGCCGGGGTCCCGGCCTTGACCGCCTTCTTCCCGACGCCGATCGCCGCGTGGAGTGCCGCGCCGGTCGAGACACCCGCGAAGATGCCTTCCTGCTGGAGCAGTTCACGGGTGCGGGTCACCGCGTCCGCGCTCCCCACCGAGAAGCGGGTGGTGAGCACCGACGCGTCGTACAGCTCGGGGACGAAGCCCTCGTCCAGGTTGCGCAGGCCGTAGACCAGGTCGTCGTAGCGCGGCTCGGCGGCGACGATGCTGACGTCCGGGACGTTCTCGCGCAGATAGCGGCCGACGCCCATGAGGGTGCCGGTGGTGCCGAGGCCGGCCACGAAGTGGGTGATGGACGGCAGGTCGGCGAGAATCTCCGGGCCGGTGGTGGCGTAGTGCGCGCCCGCGTTGTCCGGGTTTCCGTACTGGTAGAGCATCACCCAGTCGGGGTGCTCGGCCGCCAGCTCCTTGGCGACGCGTACGGCTGTGTTGGAGCCGCCCGCCGCCGGTGAGGAGATGATCTCGGCGCCCCACATGGTGAGCAGGTCACGGCGTTCCTGCGAGGTGTTCTCCGGCATGACGCAGACAATGCGGTAGCCCTTGAGCCTGGCCGCCATGGCGAGGGAGATGCCGGTGTTGCCCGATGTCGGCTCCAGGATGGTGCAGCCCGGGGTCAACCGGCCGTCCTTCTCGGCCTGTTCGACCATGTGGAGGGCCGGGCGGTCCTTCACCGAGCCGGTCGGGTTGCGGTCCTCCAGCTTGGCCCAGATCCGGACGTCGTCCGAAGGGGACAGCCGCGGGAGCCGTACGAGCGGGGTGTTGCCCACCGCCGCGAGCGGGGAGTCGTAGCGCATCAGGGGGCTCAGACCATGCCGCCGGCCACGGCCGGAAGGATCGTGACGCTGTCGCCGTCGGCCAGCTTGGTGGAGATGCCGTCGAGGAAACGGACGTCCTCGTCGTTGAGGTAGACGTTGACGAAGCGGCGGAGCTGGTCGCCGTCGACGATGCGCTCGCGGATGCCGTTGTGCCGGGACTCGAGGTCGGTGAGCAGGTCGGCGAGGGTGTCGCCGCTGCCTTCGACGGCCTTGGCACCGTCGGTGTACGTGCGGAGGATGGTCGGGATGCGGACCTCGATGGCCATGGCTGGGCTCCTGTCGGATGATGAGGCGGAGGGCGCGGCAGCGCGCGTGGTGCCGGTAATGCCGGTGGTGGTGCGTGTGCTTACGCGGGGCCGCGGCTCAGACGGCAGCGCGGCGCGGACAGATTGCGCTGTCGAGGCGGCACAGGTCGACGTGCAGCCGGGCGGCTCCACATCCAAAGGCTCCCAGCAAGAGAGTGGACGCGGAGCGCAGCATGACGGGCATCGCGCCCGGCGTCTTTTCGCTCACGTCTTGGGAAACCATGCGCTCATCGTATCGATTCCCGCCCCCCGATCCGAGGTGTGATCTCGGCATGCGGGATCAATCCGTCCGACTGACGGACAGACGTCGGGCGGACCGCTGGGCGGACCGCCGGGCCGACTAGGGAATGACGGTCACTTCCTCCTCGGTGACCACGCCGTCGGTGATGCGGTAGGAGCGGAACTGGAAGGGTCCGGCGCCGTCCGTGTCGGCGGTGGAGACGAGGACGTAGTGGGCGCCGGGCTCGTTCGCGTACGTGATGTCGGTACGGGAGGGGTACGCCTCGGTCGCGGTGTGCGAGTGGTAGACGATCACCGGCTCCTCGTCGCGGTCGTCCAGATCGCGGTAGAGCTTCAGCAGGTCCGCCGAGTCGAACTCGTAGAACGTGGGCGAGCGGGCGGCGTTCAGCATCGGGATGAACCGCTCGGGGCGTCCGGAGCCCTCCGGGCCCGCGACCATGCCGCACGCCTCGTCGGGGTGGTCGGCGCGGGCGTGCGCCACGATCTGGTCGTACAGGGCCTGGGTAAGGGTCAGCATGCCGTTCAGGATAAGCAGCAGGGCCAAGAGGGCCGCGCGCAGCGCGTCAGGCAGGGTGGCGGTGGGCGACATGTGGGCACCCCTGTACCGGAGTGCGGTACAGGGGTGCCCACATGCTGGGAAAGGGGGTGGGGAGAAGGCCGTTTCCGGTCAGCTCTCGCGCTTGGCGAAGGCCGCGCCTTCCGGGTTGCGGGCCCGCAGCACCAGATACGTCACGCCGAGGAGTACGGCCCAGAAGGGCGCGGCGTACAGCGAGACGCGGGTGTCCTTGTCTATCCCCATCATCACGATGACCAGGGCGATGAAGGCGAGCGAGAACCAGCTGGTCCAGGGGGCGCCGGGGGCCCGGAAGCTGGACTTGGGGAGTTCGCCGCGCTCCGACTTGGCGCGGTAGCGGATCTGGCAGATCAGGATCACGATCCAGGCCCACATACCGGAGATGGTGGCGAAGGAGACGACGTAGTTGAACGCCTGGCCCGGCCACTGGTAGTTGATCCACACGCCGACGAGCATCAGCGCGGCGGAGACGGTGGTGCCCAGGAGCGGGGTGCCGCTCTTCGTCAGGGACGTGAACGCCTTCGGTCCCTGGCCGTTGAGCGCCAGGTCGCGCAGCATGCGGCCGGTGGAGTACATGCCGGAGTTGCAGGAGGAAAGGGCGGCGGTCAGTACGACGAAGTTCACGATGCCCGCGCCCACCCCCAGGCCCATCTTCTGGAAGGCGGCGACGAAGGGGCTGACACCGGGGCTGAAGTCGGTCCACGGGACGACCGAGAGAATCATGATCAGCGCGCCGATGTAGAAGACCGCGATACGCCAGGGCACGGTGTTGATGGCCTTGGGCAGGACCTTCTTGGGGTTCTTGGACTCCCCCGCGGTGACGCCGACCAGTTCGACGGCGAGGAAGGCGAACATCACGATCTGGAGGGTCATCAGGGTGCCGGTGATGCCCTTGGGGAAGAAGCCGCCCTGGTCCCAGAGGTGGGTGACGCTCGCGGTGTCGCCGGCGTCGGAGAAGCCGATGGTGAGGATCCCGGCGCATATGAGGATCATGCCGATGATCGCGGTGACCTTCACCATCGAGAACCAGAACTCCAGCTCACCGAAGAGCTTCACGGATATCAGGTTCACGCCGTAGAGGATGATCGTGAAGACCAGGGCGGAGAGCCACTGCGGGATGTTCCACCAGTAGGTCATGTAGGTGGCGGCGGCGGTGACTTCGGTGATCCCGGTGACGACCCAGAAGAGCCAGTAGGTCCAGCCGGTGACATAGCCCGCGAAGGGGCCTATGAACTCCCGCGCGTACTCCGAGAAGGAGCCGGAGACGGGGCGGTACATGAGCAGCTCGCCCAGGGCCCGCATGATGAAGAAGATGACCAGGCCCGCGATGGCGTAGGCGAGGATGAGGCTCGGTCCGGCTTTGGCGATGGCCTTGCCCGCGCCGAGGAAGAGGCCGGTGCCGATGGCGCCGCCGATCGCGATCATCTGGATCTGGCGGGCTCCCAGGCCGCGCCTGTATCCCTCGCCCGATCCGGCGTCCTCGGCCTCACTGCCGTCATATTCCTGGTCGACCTGCACTGAGGTCATGGTGGTGCGCCTTTCTCCATGCCGATCCGGCCTGACGAGGCTCGGATCGACTGTGACGATCCTGGAGGGCAGAACCCGCGGATGGTGGAGTGCTGTCGGCGGTCGGCCTGACTGGCGGCCCCGGGGGCGGGGGGTGGTGTCCCCGGGTGGTCGTAAGATTTAACACGGCTGGGAAAGAGATCATCCCGGTGAAATGTGACTCACGCCACTGGAAGAACCGGACGAAGAGCACCGGGCGGAGCAAAGCAATCCGCCACGGTGACGTCATCGTTATCCGGATTTGAGCGTCCTTTGAGCGGACGGCCGGGCGGACACCTGGGCAGAAGCCGCCCCTGAGGGGCCGGGCGGCCGGGCGGATCGGCGCCCGTTACGGCATCAGGGTCTCGACCAGGGTTTCCTGGAGCGCGCCGAGCCAGAGGTAGGCCATCACCATCGGCTTGCGCGGGTCGTCGTCCGGGAGCCGGTAAAGCCCGCCGTCCTCCGTCTCGTCCTCGTCGGAGACGTCGAGGCGGGTGCCGATGGTGAGCCGGAGGTCGTTGAGCGCGCCGAGCCAGTGGCGCGACTCCTCGGCCGAGAGCGTGAGCAGCACGCTGCCCTCGGGAAGGGCGCGGGCGCCGCGCTTGCGGCGGCCCTTGCGGGTCGACCCGCGCGGCTCCTGGGGGCCCTCCTGGGGTGTGCCGGGGTCGCCGTCGGCGCCCTCCCCGCCCGGCCCGCCCGCGCCCGCCTGGTCGAGGGTCCGTACCAGCGCCAGCGCGTCCTCGCGCTTGCGGGCGCGCAGATCGTTCTCGGTGAAGCGGCGGAACTCCGACGAGAAGTCGGGCTCCTCGTCGCCGTACGCGTCGGGGAAGAGCCGGGCCAGCGCCGGGTCGTCCGGCGGCTTGCTCGGGCCCTCGGAGAACAGCGAGGCCAGTGGGTCCTCGCCGTCGACCGGCTCCTCGCCGGGGCCGACCAGCTCAAGGAGCTGGACGGCGAGGGAGCGCAGGATGGACATCTCGACCTCGTCGAGCGCGACGGCCGCGCCGCCGCCCGGCACCGCCTCGAACTGTCCGGCCATCAGTTGCGGTCCTGGGTGAGAGTGGCCCACAGGCCGTAGCCATGCATCGCCTGCACGTCGCGTTCCATTTCCTCGCGGCTGCCGCTGGAGACCACGGCCCGGCCCTTCTGGTGCACGTCGAGCATCAGCTTGTGCGCCTTCGCCTTCGAGTAGCCGAAGTAGCTCTGGAACACATAGGCGACATAGCTCATCAGATTGACCGGGTCATTGTGGACGAGCGTCACCCACGGCACGTCGGGCTCGGGGACCGCGAAGGTCTCCTCGGCCGATTCAGGACGTTCGATCTCTACAGGGGCGACACTCACAGGTCCCATGCTGCCACCCGCGGAGTGGCGGCGCACACACCGGTCCCTAGATCTCGTCACTCTGACGAAATAGGGGGTAGCATCCTTCGTACGCCCCATCGAACGGGGGAAAGCCCCGGGAGAACCGGCCGGCGGAGCCGGACCGGCCCGGACGAAAGTGCGAGGTTGACCGTTGTGAACGTTGCGGACCTTGGCCTGCCGGTACATGTGCCGTCGACAGCGCTCTTCACGGACCAGTACGAACTCACGATGCTCCAGGCAGCCCTGAAGGCCGGCACCGCCGACCGCAGGTCTGTCTTCGAGGTCTTCACCCGGCGGCTGCCCGAGGGGCGCAGGTACGGCGTCGTGGCGGGCACCGGGCGGGTCCTGGACGCCGTCGAGAACTTCCGCTTCGACGAGGACCAGCTCCGGTTCCTGCGCGAACAGAAGATCGTCGACGGACCGACCGCCGAATGGCTCGCCTCCTACCGCTTCAGCGGCGACATCTGGGGCTACCCGGAGGGCGAGGTGTACTTCCCGGGCTCCCCCGTCCTGCGGGTCGAGGGCTCCTTCGCGGAGTGCGTCCTGCTGGAGACGGTGATCCTCTCGATCCTCAACCACGACTCGGCCATCGCGGCAGCGGCCTCCCGGATGAACGCGGCGGCCGGCGGCCGGCCGCTGATCGAGATGGGCGCCCGCCGTACCCACGAGCTGGCGGCCGTCGCATCGGCCCGCGCCGCGTACGTCGGCGGCTTCTCCACCACGTCGGACCTGGCGGCCGGATTCCGGTACGGCATCCCCACCGTCGGCACCAGCGCCCACGCCTTCACCCTGCTGCACGACGACGAGCGGCAGGCGTTCACCGCCCAGGTCGCCTCGCTGGGCGGCGACACCACGCTGCTGGTCGACACCTATGACGTGGCCGAGGCGGTCCGTACCGCCGTCGAGGTGGCGGGGCCCGAGCTGGGCGCGGTGCGCATCGACTCCGGCGACCTGCTGCTCGTCGCGCACAAGGTCCGCCAGCAGCTGGACGCGATGGGCGCCACCAAGACCAGGATCGTGGTCACCTCCGACCTGGACGAGTACGCCATCGCCTCGCTGGCCGCGGCGCCCGTCGACGCGTACGGGGTCGGCACCCAGCTCGTCACCGGCAGCGGGCACCCCACCTGCTCCATGGTCTACAAGCTGGTGGCCCGCGCCACGTCGTCCGACCCGCAGGCCCCGCTCCAGCCGGTGGCGAAGAAGTCGCTGGGCGCCAAGACCTCACGCGGCGGCCGCAAGTGGGCGGCGCGCAGGACCGACGCCGACGGGGTCGCCGAGGCCGAGGTGATCGGCACCGGACAGGTGCCCGCGGAGCTCCAGGACCAGCAGCTCCTGGTGAAGCTGGTCAAGGGCGGCGAGGTCATCGAGCGCGAACCGCTGGACACGGTGCGCGAGCGCCATCTGGCGGTCCGGGCCACCCTGCCCATGTCGGCCTTCCAGCTGTCCCGGGGCGAGCCGGTCATCCCCACCGAGTACGCCTGAGCCACACCGGCCGCACCGACGCCTCCACAGGCCGGCCGCACTCACCGTACGTACGGGCCTCTCCCGTACGTACGAACCCGTCCCGTACGCATGAACCACAGGTGAGCGGGAATGGAACGGCTGCCGGGTGCCTCCCGCGCCTCCGTCACGCCGTCCGACCGCCACCCCTTCTCCCCCCAGGACAAGGAATCCCGCCATGCACCGCGCCCTGATCGTCGTCGATGTGCAGAACGACTTCTGCGAAGGCGGAAGCCTCGCGGTCTCGGGAGGCGCGGATGTCGCCGCCGCCGTCACGGACCTGATCGGCCAGTCCACGGCCTGCTACCGGCATGTGGTGGCCACCCGGGACCACCATGTGAACCCGGGCAACCACTTCTCCCGGAACCCGGACTACGTCCACTCCTGGCCGCCGCACTGCGTCGCGGGCACGGAGGGGGTGGGCTTCCACCCGAACTTCGCGCCGGCCGTGGCGTCCGGCGCGATCAGCGCCGTCTTCGACAAGGGCGCCTACGCGGCCGCGTACAGCGGCTTCGAGGGCCTCGACGAGAACGGCGTACCGCTGGCCGACTGGCTGCGGGCCCGCGAGGTCGAAGAGGTCGACGTGGTCGGTATCGCCACCGACCACTGCGTGCGGGCGACAGCGCTCGACGCGGTACGGGCCGGGTTCGGCACCCATGTACTGCTGGGCCTGACGGCCGGGGTGGCCGAGGCGACGACGGACCGGGCGCTGGAGGAGATGCGGGCGGCCGGCGTCGAACTGACCGGCAAGCCGGTGGTCTGAGGGCCCGTGGTCCGAGGGCCGGTGATCCGAGGGCCGGTGGTCTGAGCTCCGGTGGCCCGAGCTCCGGTGGCCCGAGGGCCATGGTCCGAGGGCGCCGCCGCCCCCGGGGCCGGCCCGCCCTGCGCCCCCTACCGGCCTCTTACGCCCACACGCTCTCCCCCAGCAGCGCCCTGATCGGATGCCAGAGCTCCGCCTCCTCCTGCGGCGCCGCGCGCCAGAGCAGCCCGTCCGGATGGTGCAGGACGGCCGTGATCTCGTCGGGCGTCGGTGGCTGCGCGTTACCGCGCAGATACACCGCGCGCATCCCCAGATTGCGCACCCGGGTCAGGGCGCGCGCCCGGTTCGCCGCGTGCACGAGGATCCGGACGTGGGTCATCCGGTCCGGGCTCGGCAGGGTGAGAGCGACCACCACGCTGCCGTTCGGAAGTCTGCTGAATCCGCTACCTGGCATACCGTTCATCTCCCCCGTGAGACGTTGTGTCAATAAGAGCCGTGCAAGAGGCACCTAAACACGATCGGCCGCCGCCCGCTAGAGGGCGACGGCCGATCATGCTCTGACCTGCGAATATGCGCTTCAGCGGTGCGAGGCGCCGACCTGGACCGTGATCGTCGAGCCGTCCAGCGGCTGCTGGAGGATCGAGATCCGGGTGTTGGTGTCAGTTACCTTCACACTTCCGGTCCCGTTTTCCTTGTACCAGTACGTGCCCTGGTGATCATCGAAAACCGGCCGTCCGAGCTGCGGCAGGACCCGCTTGGCGACGTCCGCGTTGTGCAGCGTGAACCCGGGTGTCGGGTACCAGCTGAACGGCGCGTCGAAGGGCTGGATCTTGTTCCGCATGACCGTGCCGTCCGCCCACTTCAGCGGCTTGGCGTGCGAGTCGACCGGCAGGATCAGACCCTGGCCCGGATGCGCGCTGACGTTGTTGTCGGGCTGCGAGGTGTCCCACTGCCAGATCATCAGGCCGCGCTGGTACGGGTAGTACTCGACCCAGTCCGGACGGGTCTTCGAGAAGCCGAAGTTGTACGGGCCCGTCTTCAGCGTCCGGTCGTACGACACGTACTGGCGGTTCTCCGCGATGTAGTACTGCGGGTAGTCCTTGGTGAACGACTCCCCGATGCGCGAGAAGCCCTTCGAGGTCCAACCGGCGTCGTCCGTCTCGGCGTTGTCCGTGAAGAGCGGGGCGCCGTCGGCGTTCACCGAGATCTTGTCGGCGGCGAAGCCCTTGCCCGCGACACCGCCGTCGGACGAGTAGCGGAAGCGGAGGTCGATCTTCTTGCCCGCGTAGGCGTCCAACGGGTACGACAGGCTCTTGTACGCGGCCGACACACCGGTCAGCGCGGGCTTGTCACCGCCGTCACGCGGGATCTGCGCACCGTCCGCCTTGCCGTCGATGGCGGTCCAGTTGGCGCCGCCGTCCGTGGACACCTCGGTGTAGAGGAAGTCGTAGTCCTTCTCGATGTCCCACCAGCCCGAAAGGTCCAGTGACGCCTTGGACTTGCCGGTGAGGTCGACCGGGCGGGTCAGGGTGTTGGAGAGGTCGTCGCCCATCCCGCTCCACCACTGCTTGCCGCCCTCGGCCGGCTTCGTGATCGTCGTGGTCACGGGCTTGTCCGGCAGCGAGACGACGAGCGCCTGCTTGTTCTTGGTGTTGTACTCCGAGACGCCCAGCTTGTGGGTCGACTTCTTCGCGGCCCTGGCCGTGTCGTAGTCGAGCCAGCCCAGTTGGAGCTTGTCCCAGGCGGACATGTCGCCCGGCTTGTTGCCGATGGCGTTGTCCCCGGTGCTCAGCCAGGAGCCCGCCGACATCAGTGACCAGAAACCGACGCCGTTCTCAGCGGTGTTGGTGGTGTCGTACTCGTCCGGCAGCCCCAGGTCGTGGGCGTACTCATGGGCGAAGACACCGAGGCCGCCGTTCTCGGGCTGCATGGTGTAGTCGCCGACCCAGATGCCGGAGTCACCGATCGGGGTGCCGCCGGACTTGTTGTCGGCCGGGCCCGTCTTGCCGGTGTCCGTGCCGTACACGTAGGAGCGGTGCGCCCAGAGCGCGTCGGCGCCCTCGGCGCCGCCGCCCGCGGACTCGTCCTCGCCGGCGTGCACGATCTGGAAGTGGTCGATGTAGCCGTCGGGCTCGTTGAAGTTGCCGTCGCCGTCGTAGTCGTAGCGGTCCCACTGGTCGTAACCGGCCAGGGTCGCCTTGATCTCGGCGTCACTCCGGCCGGCCGCCTTCTGGGCCTGGGCCCACGCGGTGACCCCGTCGCGCACCAGGTCGCCGGCGTTGGCGCAGATGCTGGAGCCGCAGTAGTTGGAGCCGTACCGGGCCTCGTTGTACGGGACGGTGACCCAGTCGGCGACCTCGCCGTCGACCGAGTAGCGGCCCGATGAGGTCTTCTCGTAGTACGACTTGAGCGAGTCCTTGCCCTTGCCGGTACCGAAGTAGAGGTCCTGGAAGTGCTGGCGGTTGTAGTCCGCCTGCCAGGCAGTGCTGTTGTCCTTCTTGCGGTCCGGCTGGGCGATCTTGTTGTGCGCCGGTCCCGGCGTGCCGCCGTACTTCTTCACGGGCGGCTGCGGTCCGTCGGGGCCGTCCGGGTCGTACATGGTGGTGTCGTCGACCGTGTCGCCGAACTGCACCAGGATCGTGAATATCTTGTCGGTCTTCTCGCGGCCGAGCTCGACGTACTTCTTGTCGTCGAGGCGCACCACCTGGGAACCGCCGTGCGACTGCACCTTCTTGTGGCCGGATATGACCTGCTGCAGCGCGGACTGGTGTTCCTTGTTCTGCTGCTTGCTGAACGGGCCGTCCAGATTGTGCTTCTGGTCCTTGAGCAGCGTCGCCGGGTCTCGCCGGTCGATCTTCTTCGAAGTGGCGCTGCCCGTGGGGGCCTTGGTGTCGGCCTGGGCGGTGGCGTACGCCGAGGCGGTGGCCGTGGTCGCGGCGATGGCCACGAGCACGGCGGCTACCCGGGTCGTTGCCCGTCTCTTGATATTCACTTGGTGCTGTCCTCCCCGAACGCGTCGCAAGTGACGACATTCGACCGGAGGTGCGAGAGAAAAGACAGATCTTGACTTGAACACACCAATTGCATTATGCAGAGCGCCGTTTCCGGTATCCGGACGGCACACAGCTGCTTCACATCGGCCGCACAGCTGAGACCGGTGTTCTGGGGAGGACCTCACCGAGGGTCAACGGGCGCGCCGGTCCGGCCGGTGAGTGGTGGACGTGACTCCGTGCGCCCCCTGTGCACCGGCACCGTGGGTTAGGCCACGCTTACCGATGGTTCCGCTCGGGCATCCGTCGGATTAGAGTCGCGCTCGACGTACGTGCCGACACGCTCGCCGAGTCGACCACCCACCGCTGTCCCTAGGACGGATATCGCCATGACGCGTCCGACTGCCGCACAGCTCTTGTATGGTTCGGCCACCGTCGTCTTCTCGACTCTCGCGATGCTGCTGCTCTCGCGCACCTCATCGGGCGTCGGAGTCGCGGTCATCGTCGTGGCGGCGCTGATCCTCGGTCTGCTGGTCGCGGTGACCGTGCCCATGCCGAAACCGGCCCGCCAGGCCGGCCCGGCCGGCGGCCACGAGCCCGGTACGGGCCGTACCGCCACCACCACCGACGCCTCCGCCGCGCCACCCGGCCTGCGGGTGCCCGCCCCGACGGCGAGGAGCGCCCCCGCCGAACGGGTCGGCGGCCACTCACTGCGCGGCTGAACGGCCGTCCCTCCGCGCTCCCCCTCCCCCGGGCCTACGGGGTCGTCACCACGACCACGGTCTTCGCCGCCTTGTCGTGCAGCCCCTGCTTGTACGGCCGGTCGAAGAAGCTCCAGCCGCCGCAGATCGCGGTCCACACACAGGCACAGCAGAAGACCGCGGGCAGCCAGAGCACCGCGGCCCGGACGAACGCCGCCTGCCCGGTCGGTGTGGTGCCGTCGTTGAGGTTGGCGCACCGCAGGTTCAGCAGCCCCTTGCCCACGGTCTGCCCGTTGCGCTTGACCGTCATGAACGTGTCGTAGCCGATGTAGAGGACCGCGGCGATCAGGCTCTGGCCCACCGACCGGCCGTAGTTCATGTGGTCGGTGTTGTATCGCAGCCCGCCGAAGATCAGTGAGATCAGCCAGACCACCACGGCGACGATCACGATGTCGATGATCCGGGCGAGCACCCGCTTGCCGCTCGGCGCGAGGGGCGGCATCCCGGCGAGCCGCTGGTCGTCGCCGTACGCGTTGCCGCCGCCGTAGGCGTTCGGATCGTACGGCGGGGGTGCGCTGCCGCCGTACGGATTGCCGCCACCCGGGGGCGGCGGGGGTGGCGGCGCACCGCCTCCCCCGTACGGACTGTCGCCGCCCGGAGGCGGCGGCGGGTAACCGCCCTGCGGCTTCTTGCGGAACGGGTCGTCCTCGGGGGGCTCTCCGGGCGGCGGCTGATCGGTACTCATCTCCCGAGTCGACCGCGCCCGGCGGTGCCCCGCATCCGGTCAGGGCCGTACGGGTGAGACCGCGTCAGCCCGCTGCCACGAAGGTCCGGGCCGCCTTGTCGTGCAGACACTGCCGCCACGGCCGGTCGAAGAGGCACCAGAGCACGTTGACGATACCCACCACCAGCAGCCCGAGCACCCCGTACAGCAGCCAGCGGGTGACAGCTCCGCCGAAGGACGGCGGTTCGTAGGACTCCATGTCGCGGACCTGGACCTGGCAGAGCTTCTTGCCGAGGGTGCGGCCCCACTTGGCGGTCGGCAGGGCCTCGTACAGCAGTCCCAGGACGAGGAACGCCCCGATGGCGGCGCCCAGATATCCGGCCGTGGTCCCGTCGAGCAGCCAGACCGTGACGGTGGTGCCGGAGAGCTTGGCCTCGTCGATCTTGCCGCTGATGTGGTCGGCGGCCTTCGTGAGGAACGGTACGGCGACCGCGCCGGCCACCGCCCCCAGGACGACGGTGTCGATCAGCCGGGCGGCGAACCGCTTCCCGAGCGACGCCGGACGGGCGGCGGCCTGAGCGCGGGCGGCCGCCTGGAACGGGTCCTCGACCGGGGGCTTCCACGGCGGCAGCCGCTCCTGGTCGGCCCCTTCGCCCGCGCGGGCGAGCTGCTGCACCTGCTGGGGCCAGGAAGGCGCCGGTGCCGGTGGGCCGGCCGCTTCCGGCGGATACGGCTGCGGCGGGACCTGGGCCGGGGGCTGGAACTGCGGCTGGGGCTGGGGCTGTACGGGCTGCGGCTGCGCGGGCTGGGACTGTACGGGCTGGGGCTGGACCGGTTGTTGCTGCGGTGCGGCCTGTCGGGGGGTGGCCTGCTGTTGCTGCGGTGGGGACTGCTGGGGCTGCTGGGACGGCGGGCGTACGGCGCGGATGGACATGGTGCCGTCCGTCCTGCTCGTACGCGCCGTGCCGGGGCCGCTGCCGGTCCCGGCTCCCGGTCCGCTGCCCGTGCCCAGTGCGCGCAGGGTGACGGTGCTGTCGGGCGGCGGGGTCTGACGGCCTGTGGGGAGCGCGGGGCGGGAGGACTCCGGTCCCGCGGGCAGTTCGGCACGGCGCGGCTCGGGGACCGGGCGGCC
>NZ_JAAGLN010000198.1 GCF_010548145.1 Streptomyces sp. SID10853 | reverse complement strand
CCCCGCCGCCGCGCCGCACGGCGGTGAGTCCCTTCACGCACTCCGCGAGCGGACCGGCGGCTGGCTCGAAGGGCTGACGGACGGGGGCGGCCGGGTGCTGGCGGTCGCCGACCCCGCGGTGGTGCGGGCAGCTGTACTGCACGCGCTGGCCCTGCCCGCCGACGCGTTCTGGCGGCTGGACGCGGCGCCGCTCACGCTGACCGAGCTGAGCGGCAGGGCCGGACGGTGGAACCTGCGCATCGGACGGCCGCTGGAGCCGTGACCCGGGAGGCGCGCTCACGGGCGGTGCGCTCTGCTGGACAGGAGTCCCGGACAGGACGGAGGGGCGGGGCGGTGCGCGGAGAATCACATCCGGGGGCCGCCGCTGCGGGAATCTCCGCTGGTCGTGACAGGCTGAAGCCCTTGTACAACATCAACGCTTGTACGACGTCAACGCTCGTACAACATCAATACGGACGTCACCGGCGGCGCCCCTTCGTACCGGCGCCCGGGTGACAGAGGCGAAAAGGCAGGGCGGTCATGGGAGAGCTGATTCTCGTACGGCACGGTGAGACCAGCTGGAGCCGCACCGGGAAACACACCAGCTGGACGGATCTGCCGCTGACGGCGACCGGCGAGGAGCAGGCCCGCAAGGTCGCACCGCTGCTGGCCGAGCGGCGCATCGCGCTCACCCTCACCAGCACGCTGACCCGGGCCAGGCGGACGGCCGAGCTGGCTGGGCTCGTCCCCGCCCACGCCGAAGCCGATCTGCACGAGTGGGACTACGGGGCGTACGAGGGCATCACCAGCGCGGAGATCCACCGGGACCGGCCCGACTGGGACCTGTGGACCGACGGAGTGGCCGAGGGCCCGCCCGAGCACCCGGGCGAGACCCCGCAGGAGGTCGGCGAGCGCGCCGACCGGGTCCTGAAGCGGGTCGACGTGGCGCTGCGCGACGCCGACCTCGACGGAGAGGGCGGAGACGTGGTGCTGGTCGGCCACGCCCACTTCCTGCGGGTGCTGACCGCGCGCCGCCTCGGTCTGCCGGCCTCGGCCGGAGCGCTCTTCCGGCTGGACACCGCGTCCGTGAGCCGGATCGGCACCGAACACGGCAGGCCTGCCCTCGCCGTGTGGAACCAGGTGCCTGTCAGCGGGTGACGGGCACCGTCCCGGCTGTTGTCTCGACCTCCAGCAGCGAGGCGCTCTGCCGCTCGGCCTCGAAGGCCGCGTGGCCGCCCCGCAGCCCGAACAGGCGCTTGCCGAGCAGGATGTAGAGCACCGCCAGGATGTTGACCGTCAGGGTGGCGATCTTCAGCCAGCTGACCTTCTCGGTCAGTTCGTAGACCTCGAGCGGCAGGAAGACCGCGGTGGCGACGACGGTCAGATACTCGGCCCAGCGCTTCGCACGCCACAGGCCGACGCCCTCGATGATCTCGATCAGCGCGTAGACGACCAGCAGTACGGCCACCAGCACCAGCGTGGAGTGCTTGTAGCCGAAGGTCTTCTGGATGGTGCCGACGACCGGTGAGTTGTCCAGGTCGTAGTTGAAGTGGCGGAACACGGGCCGCAGGACGTTCAGGTTCTCGTCGAAGAGCCGGCGCACCGCGTCCTGGCTGTTGCTGAACTTCCACACGGCCACCGCCACCAGCACGATGAACACGCCCCGCACCGCGCGCTCCACGGCGAGGAAGCGCAGGATGAACAGATCGCGCAGCACCTTGCCGCGCGGCACCAGCGGGGCGTCCTGCGCCGGGCCCGCCCCGTGCGGGTCCCCGAGGGCGAAGTCCCCGCAGCGGAGGCAGCGCCACGCGTCGCCGAACCCTGTCTCGGCGCGCAGCCGCACCGCCAGTTCCGGTTCCCGCGGCGCGTACGTCACATGTCCGCGCCGTGCGCAGGTGCGCCGGTCCCAGTCGATCTTCATGCTGTCTTCCCCGTGCTGGTCGGTTCTTGCTGTTCGGTTCACGCTGCTTGGTTCTTGCCGGCCGGACCGGTCCAGCGCGGACCGTAGCAGGGCATCGTATGCGCCGGATGACAGGCCACCGACAGGCGCCCCGCAGTGACCGGCAGACGTCCGGAGGGCCGCCCGGCAGACGGGGGCGGCGGGGGTGTGGGGACGAGGGCAGGGGCCGCTCACAAGATTACTGGCAACTCCCACCGGGCATGCGGACTTCTGCCCACTCGTGAACAGGTCCCGCCGGACCGCCCGCAGCCTCGGCCTGCCGGGATATTCTCGAAATCCGTTTGCAGGCAGGGGAGGAACGATGGGGTCCCGGAAGGAACGCCCGGCCGCCGTACCGCTGCTGGAGCGGGAGGACGAGATCGCCGTGGGGGCGCGCGCCGTCGAGGCGCTGTGCGCGGGGGAGTCCACCGGGGGGCTCCTCATCTACAGCGGTGAGGCCGGCCTGGGGAAGACCGCGCTGCTCGACACGGTCAGTACGCAGGCGGCGGGACGCTGCACGGTGTGGTCGGCCCGCGGCGGCGAGACGCTCACCTCCGTGCCCTTCCACGTCGTACGCCAACTCCTGCAGCCCGCACTGACGATGCCCGGGATCCGGGACGCCCGCGATCTGCTGGGCGAGCGGTACGACATCGTCGGGCCCGCACTCGGAGTCGCCCCGCCCAGCGCGCAGCAGGCCGACCCGCAGGGGGTCCGCGACGGTCTGGAGGCCGTGGCCGCGCGGCTCGGCCGGCTGTTCCGCCCGCTGGTGTTCATCGTCGACGACGCCCAGTGGTGCGATCTGGAGACGCTGGCCTGGCTGGCCTCCTTCACCGGACGCCAGGGCGGGCCCCCGGTGCTGGTGGTCCTCGCGTACCGCACGGGCGAAGCGGAGGGGGACGCCGCGGACTATCTGCGCGTGCTGGAAGGGGCGGCCAGTGAGAACGTGCAACTGCGCGCCCTCACCCCGGACGCCATCGCCCAGCTGTCCCGCAGCGCGCTCGGGGCGCACGCCGACGACCCGTTCTGCCGTGAGGTCTGGGCGGTGACCGGTGGCAACGCGTACGAGACCGTCGAACTGCTCGCCCGGGTGCGGGACGACGCCATCGACCCCGTGGAGGACTCCGCGGGCGCCCTGCGCGCGCTGGGTGCGTCGGCCCGCGGCTCGGGGCTGATCGCGCGTCTGGAGGAGCTGGGCACCGGTGCGACCCGGTTCGCCTGGGCCGCCGGGATCCTGGGGACCGGTATCTCGCTGGGCCTGGCCGGGCGGCTCGCGGGCATGAGCGAGGCCGAGGCCGCCGACTGTGCCGAGCGGCTGCGGACGGCCCGCATCCTGACCGGAACCGACCCGATGGAGTTCGTTCATCCGCTCATCGCGGGCGCCGTCTACCGGGCCGTCCCGCCCGCCACCCGTACCGCGATGCACGGCCAGGCCGCCTGGGCCGTCACCATGGCCGGCCGGGGCGCCGCTGCCGCCGCCCCGCATCTGCTCCAGGTCCACCCGGACGACGACCCCGAACTGGTCGCACAGCTCCGGGAGGCCGCGGCCGAACACCTCGCGGTGGGCGCGCCCGACGCGGCCAGGCGCTGTCTGGAGCGGGCACTGGCCGAGCCTCCGCTGCCCACGGTGCGCGCCAGCGTCCTGTACGAGCTGGGCTGTGCCACCCTGCTGACCTCACCGGCCACCACCGTCGGCCATCTGCGGGCGGCGCTCGCCCTCCCGGGGCTCGACGGCGCCCTGCGGGCGGACGCGGTCTTCCGGCTCGCCCAGGCGCTGACGCACAACAACCAGACCCGGGAGGCGGCCGAAGCGGTGGCCGCCGAGGCCGAGCTGACCGAGCCGGGTCCCGCCAGGCGGCGGCTCCAGACCGCGCACTTCCTCTGGGAGGGCGTCCAGGCGGTCGAGGACGACGGCCCGGCGCGCTCCCGCCGCCTCGCGGCGATGACAGACGGCCTGAGCGGCCAGGACAACTCCGAGCGGATCCTGCTCATACTGCGCGCTTTCGACGGCACGGCCCGCGGTGAGAGCGCAGAGGAGATCGTCGAGATCTGCGACCGGGCCCTGGTCAACGGACGGCTGCCCCCGGGCATCGGCTGGACCGGCACCTCCTGGGGGTTCGAGCCCGCCGCGCTCCTCGGCCTCTCCTACGCCTACGCCGACCGGCTCGACCGGGCCGAGAGCCTCTTCTCCGAGGCGCTGCGCTCGTTCGAGGTGTCCGGCTGGAGCGGCGGGCACCTCTCCTTCGCCAACGCGCTCGTCGGCTATCTGCAGCGCAGGCGCGGCCGGCTGGCCGAGGCGGAGACCTATCTGCGGGAGAGCCTGCGGCTGGCCGAGCGGGTGGGCAACGGCCTCCCGATGAACTGGGACGCCGCCTGCATGCTCATCGACACCCTGCTGGCCCGCGGCCATGTCGAGGCCGCCCGCGAGGCGGCGGAACGGTACGGCTTCGCGCCGCCGTACCCGTCCGCGATCGTCATCCCCGACGCACCGTCCGTACGCGGCAGGCTGCTCCTGGCCTGCGGCCGCACCAAGGAGGCCGTCGCCGAACTGGAGGCGGCGGGCGAGGCGTTGCGCGGGCGTGGCCGGCACAACAGCGTCATGGCGCCCTGGGCGGGCGACCTGGTGCGGGCGCTGGCCACCGAGGACCCGGCGCGCGCGGCGCAGCTGGTGACCTATGTCAGGGACCGGGCCGAGCGGTACGGGACGGACACCGCCATCGGTGAATCGCTGCGGATCGCGGCCGTCCTGGAGAGCGGTGGCCGCGCCGTCGAGCTGCTCGGCGGGGCCGTCGCCTATCTGGAGGCGTCACCCTGCGCGTACGAACACGCCCAGGCGCGGGTGGAGTTCGGGATCGCCGCCCGCTCCGAGCCGGACCTCGTCCGCGGGCTCGCACTCGCCGAGTCCTGCGGCGCCGACGGTCTCGCCGACCGGGCCAGGAACGCCCTGCACCTGCACTGATACCAGGCTGCCCGCATTCGGGGGCAGTTGGGACATATGTTCGGTCACTCCTCGTGTGTGAACCGCAGCTGACTGTGCAAAACCGGCGAGTCTATTCCTCTGGAACGGCCACCGCACAAGGTTGGGAGAATATGCCGCCGCGGTGATCTGATCGGGCTACGCTCGCTCATTGTGAGTTGAGATGACATGTATTCATGCACTTGTTCCCACATGTCTTGATAGTTCGATTCTCCCCACCGTCAACTGCCAGAGGGATCACATGGTTCGCGTTGAGGCGCCTCCAACCGATCGGACAGCGCCACTGGTTCGTGCGCTGCTGCTCTCCGTCGTCACGACGTCGGCAGCCACGGCCGTCGGCGCGGTCGCGGTGGACCGGGCCGCCCGGATACCCCTTGTCTGGGCCGGAGTTCTGGCCACCGTCGTCATCGCCGTACTCGTCACCGCACTCGTCCGCCGCGCCTCCACGACCCGTACGCTCCACCGGGCCTACGGCGAGCGGCTGGCGTTCCTGGAGCAGCGGCTCGCCGCGCACGACGCGGAGACCGTACGGCTCGCCAAGGAGCTGATGCCCGCCGCGATCCACCGGCTCAAGCACGGTGAGTCGCCCCTGGAGGTCATGCGCATCCTCGTCGACAACAACGAGATGTACCGCGAACTCCCCTCCGCACAGCGCGAGATCCTCGCCGCACTGCTGAAGATCGTCGACGACGAGGAGTCGCAGCGCGAGGGCGCGCAGTTCGCGTTCGTCGGCATCGCCCGCCGTGTCCAGGCCATCGTCCACCAGCAGGCCGCGGAACTGCGGGAGATGGAGGAGGCCCACGGCCGCCAGCCCGAGGTCTTCGACGACCTGCTCAGGCTCGACCACGGCAACGCGCTCATCGGGCGTCTCGCCGACAGCATCTCGGTGCTCGGCGGTGCCCGGCCGGGACGCCAGTGGCCCAAGCCCGTACCGCTGTTCAGTGTGCTGCGCGGCGCGATGTCCCGGATCCTGGAGTACCCGCGGGTCGATCTGCACTCCATCGCCAAGGTCGCGATCGTGGGCCCGGCCGTCGAGCCGCTGATCCACGCGGTCGCCGAACTGCTCGACAACGCGACCCGCTACTCGCCGCCGCAGACCCGCGTCCATGTCACCGCGGTCGAGGTGCAGACCGGGATCGCCGTCGAGATCGAGGACGGCGGGGTCAGCCTCAGCGAGGAGGCCCGCAAGCGTGCCGAGGGCATGCTGATCAAGGCGCAGGCCGGCGCGGACCTCAACAACCTGGGCGAGTCGCCCCGGCTCGGCATGGCCGTCGTCGGCCGGCTCAGCCAGATGTACAACCTCAAGGTCGCGCTGCGTCAGTCGGCGTACGGCGGCGTCCGGGCGGTGCTGATCGTGCCCCGCGAGATGATCACCACAGGCCCCGCGCCCGGCATCGCGCACGGGATCGGCGCGGCCGGACAGCCCCGCACCGGAGCTGACACGGACATCGGCGCGTTCGCCGACCGCGTTCCCTCCAGGGCGCCGCGCAAGGCCGCCGCGCCGAAGCGGCCCGCCCCGGCGGCGCTGTCGATGGAGGACGACGTACCGGTGGTGACCGAGTGGACCCCGAACGGACTGCCGCAGCGCCGCAGCCGGCTGCGTTCGTCCTTCGGCTCCGACTTCGGCTCCGAGCAGGCGGCGCCGCTGCCCGCCCAGGCGCCCGAGCCCGACCCGTACACACCCCTGGCACCCGAGGAGACACAGCGACCTGAGAAGGAGGAGCCCCAGCCGGGAATCTGGCTGGAGGCGTTCACCAAGGCGGCCAACGGAGTGCCGCAGGAGCCGTCGGCCGTCGGAGAGTCCGGCGAGTGGGACAAGGGAGACCTGGCGTGATTCAGCAACTGGGCAGCATGGACTGGATGCTCAAGGAGCTGGCCGACGGCGTTCCCGGAATCCAGCAGATCGTGGTGCTTTCCGCGGACGGCCTGCGGATCGCCCGGCACGGCGGCGACCCGGACGGCGCCGACCGGCTCGCCGCCGCCTGCGCCGGGCTCCAGAGCCTGGCGGCGGCGGTCGCCACCGAGATCCCGGAGAGCGACGGCCGAATGCGGCTCGTCGTCATCGAGATCACCGGCGGGTTCTTCTATCTGATGGCCGCGGGCACCGGTTCCTATCTCGCCGTCCTCACCGACGAACGGGTCGAGGCGGGCCTGGTCGGCGCGCAGATGCGCGACATGGTCGTACGGATCGGCGCCCACCTGGCCAGCCCGCCGCGGCACGACGGGAAGGCCGGATGAATTCGCCGCCCCGCAGAGAACGCCGGACACCGGAGCCGGACTCGGGGGACCCGGAACGGCTCTATGTGATCACCGGCGGGCCGGACGGCGGCGAACGGGCCGCGCTCGACCTGGTCACCATCGTGGTGTCCCGGGCCGAGCCGTCCCCGACCGTCCAGCCGGAACAGGCCGCGATCGTACGGCTGTGCAAGTCACCGCTGTCCGTGGCCGAGATCTCCGCCTATCTGCGCCTGCCGTTCAGCGTGGTGACCGCGCTGCTGACCGATCTCCTCGCGGCCGAACTGGTCGAGTCGCGCGCGCCCATCGTCCGCGCCGCGCTGCCGGACCGGGCCCTTCTCGAAGCGGTGATGCATGGACTCCAGAAGCTCTGACACGATCGCAGGCCCCAGGAGGGAAGACGTACTGCCCGACACGGCCACGGCCGCGGTCAAGATCGTGATCGTGGGCGGGTTCGGGGTCGGCAAGACGACGATGGTGCGTTCGGTGAGCGAGATCCGCCCGCTGACCACCGAGGAGACGATGACCCAGGCCGGGGTCGGAGTCGACGACAACTCCGGTGTGGAGAGCAAGACCGCCACCACCGTGGCGATGGACTTCGGCCGGATCAGCATCAGCGAACAGCTCGTGCTCTACCTCTTCGGCACCCCGGGACAGGAACGCTTCTGGTTCCTGTGGAACGGCCTCTTCGAGGGCGCGCTCGGCGCCGTCGTGCTGGTCGACACCCGCCGCCTTGAGGTCAGCTTCGATGTGATCGGCCGGCTGGAGGAGCGCGGCGTGCCGTTCATCGTCGCCATCAACACCTTCCCCGACGCGCCGCGCCACCGCCTGGAGGCGCTGCGGGCCGCGCTCGACCTCCCCGACGAGATCCCGATCGTGGACTGCGACGCGCGTCAGCGCGCCTCCAGCCGCGACACCCTGATGGCCCTCATGCGCTATCTGCACTCCCTCGCCATGCGACGCGCCCAGCAGCCGTCCGGCCGATGACCCCGGACGCCCCGGCCGTCCCCCGTCCGTACGTATTGGAGTGACCGTGACAACCCCCTTCGACCATCAGCCCGGCACCGGCGCGGCAGTCCCGCCGCCGCAGTGCCCGGCCCACGGGCTCGGGCCCGGCGGGCTGCGGCGGCTGTACGGGACCGAGGCCGAGCAGGACCCGATGGGCCTGTACGAGAAGCTGCGCGCCGAACACGGCCCGGTGGCGCCCGTCCTGCTGCACGGCGACGTCCCCGCCTGGCTGGTGCTCGGCCACAGCGAGAACCTCTACATGACCCGTACGCCCTCGCTCTTCTCGCGTGACTCACGCCGCTGGCGCGCCCTCCAGGACGGCACCGCGGCCGCCGACCACCCGCTCGCGCCCATCTTCACCTGGCAGCCGATCTGTGTCTTCGCGGACGGCGCCGAACACGAACGGCTGCGCGGCGCCGTCACCGACGCGATGTCGCACATCGACACCCGCAGCACCCGCCGCTTCATCAACCGCTACAGCAACCGGCTGGTCAACGACTTCTGCCAGGACGGCAAGGCCGATCTCGTCAGCCGGTTCGCCGAACACCTGCCGATGATGGTGATGTGCCAGATCCTCGGGATGCCCGAGGAGTACAGCGAGCGTCTGGTGCAGGCCGCCCGCGACATGATCAAGGGCACCGAGACCGCCAACGTCAGCAACGCCTACGTGATGGCCGCGCTCGACCGGCTGGTCACCCAGCGCAGAGCGGCGCCGCAGGAGGACTTCGCCAGCCGGCTGATCGCGCACCCGGCCGGGCTCACCGACGCCGAAGTGAGCCAGCACATGCGGCTGGTGCTCATCGCCGCGTACGAGACCACCGCGAACCTGATCGCGAACGTGCTGCGTATGGTCCTCACCGACCCGCGGTTCAGGGCCCAGTTGAGCGGCGGCCATATGACGGTGCCCGAGGCGGTCGAGCAGACCCTGTGGGACGAGCCGCCCTTCACCACGATCTTCGGCCGCTGGGCGGTCGGCGACACGGAGCTGGGGGGCCAGCGGATCAAGGCGGGCGACGCGCTGGTCGTGGGGATCGCCGCCGCCAACATCGACCCGGTGGTCCGCCCCGACCCGGCTGCCTCCATGCAGGGCAACCGGGCCCATCTCGCCTTCAGCGGCGGCGCGCACGAGTGCCCCGGACAGGACATCGGACGCGCCATCGCCGATGTCGGCGTCGACGCGCTGCTGATGCGGCTGCCCGATGTGGAACTGGCCCTGGCGGAGGACGAACTGAGCTGGACCGGGTCCCTGATGTCCCGTCATCTGGACCAGCTGCCGGTGACGTTCGCGCCGCGCCCGCCGCAGGACATCATGGTGGCGCCGTCGCCCGCGGCGATGCCGCCGCCCCGCACGGACTGGGAGGTCACCTCACAGCCACCGGCCGCGCCGCCCGTCGCACCCCAGCCGGTGCCCCAGCAGACGCCGCCGGCCCAGGCGCCCGTACAGCCGCAGCCCGTACAGCCGCAGCCCGCAGCGGCAGCGGTGCCGGCCCAGCGCGGTACGGCGCCGAGGCGGCTCTGGCGGACGCTGACCAGCTGGTGGCGCGGCTACTGACCTTCGCACTTACCGAGCGTCGGGCCTACTGGCCGTCGCGGCTGCCGACCGTGGCGGCTACTGGCCGTCGTCGAGCTGGTCCCACCACCAGGAGACCGAGGCCAGCGGCAGCGGGTCCTGGTCCACCACGGCCGGGAGCTGCTTCCACCAGCCGTCGGGCCCGGTGGAGGGAGCGCCCGGCACGGTGTACCGGGGGCAGACCGATGCCCAGTCCAGGTGGCCGCGGACGAACTGGCCCAACCCGTCCACGTACTGCTGGAGTTGGGGTCCGGCGTCGCGCAGCGCCCGCTCCCGCAGCCGCATGAAGAGCACCATCACGCGGTCGCGCATCACCACGGCCTCCTGCTGGGCCCGGAGCGCGTCGATGCCGAACTCCTGGGCCAGCACGTCGATCAGGTTGAGATCGTCGTCGGCCCGGAGCAGTTCCTTGTTGCGGGAGTAGAGGTCGTTGTCCCAGCTGACCAGCGTCCAGGTGATCTCGGTCAGCGCGCGTATCCGGGGGTCGTCCAGCTCCTCGTCGGTGAGGGTCAGCCCGCCGACGATCTCGATCATCGCGGTGGAGGGTGCCATCCCTATGGCCCGCATCCACAGCGTGATGTAGTCGTCAAGGGAGGGGAGGCCGGGGCTGCTGCGCCAGGACGCCTCCCAGACGAGCCCCGAGGTGTAGACGCGCATGGCCTCGGTCCAGCGGCGCAGCTGGGCCGGTGTCGCGTGCTGTGCGAGGTCGAGCCGGATGGACCGCAGGGCGGCGGTGCGCGCGGACTCGCCGGGGGCGGGGGCCGCGTACGGCGCCTCCACCGCGCGCATGATGCGGCCGGTCTCCTGGGCCAGCAGGCCCGCGGTGGCGTAGGACTCGTCGCACAGTCCGTCGTCGAGCGAGAAGAGCACGGCGTGCAGCCGGGCCATCAGCGTCAGTGGCTCGATCCATCCGTACGGCATGGTCGAGGCGGTGAGGCCGCCGAAGTCGCAGAGCGTGAGGCGGCGCCGCTGCTGCTCGTCGGCGTCCATCTCCTGCTGCAGCATCCACCGTACGGTCGCCTCATTCAGTGAGGCCGCGGCGGGGTGTGCGGCGGGTGGCACCGGGCAGTAGAAAGGTGCTGCTGGGAGCTGCTGAACCAGCCGTTGGTGCGGGGCGATGGTCATGATCAGCCTCCAAGTGCGGAATGCCTGACGATGCGCTGGAGCGTATACGCCCACGCCCGATCATTGTTTACCATACAACTAGCAGACGCCTGACCTCAATTGATCAATAATTGTCTTGATTCGAATCTAGCGCAGGTGTGTTCCGCGGTCGATGGTCTGTGACCAGCCGATGGTCCATGACCAGGAGAGGGCGCCTTCCCATGTCCCGTACCGCCCCCAGGATCGTCCAACTGCGCGCGGCAGGAGTGGGGCTGGTCGTCGAACTGTCCGCTCCGGTGCCCCGGATCCTGCACTGGGGCGAGGATCTGGGCGCCCTCACGGAGGAGGCGTGCGCCGCGCTCGCGCTCACCGCCGATGGCGCCGTCCTGCACAACGCCCCTGACACACCGCGGCAGTTCACCGTCTGGCCCACCGAAGCGGACGGCTGGTCGGGCACCCCCGGCCACCAGGGGCATCTGGCGGGCACCGCCACCGCGCCGAAGCCCCGCCTCGTCGATGCCCGGGAAAGCGACGGTGAGCTGGCCGTCCTCCTGGCCGAGGACACCGCGGGCCTCGATCTCACCCTCACCTACCGCCTCGACCCCTCCGGGGTGCTCGCCGTACGGACCACGGTCGCCCGGCGCCCGGACGCGGATCCCGCCCCGTACGACCTCAGCGCGGTCACCACTCTGCTCCCGCTGCCGCGCAGGGC
This sequence comes from Streptomyces sp. SID10853, assembly GCF_010548145.1. Classification (GTDB taxonomy): domain Bacteria; phylum Actinomycetota; class Actinomycetes; order Streptomycetales; family Streptomycetaceae; genus Streptomyces. The sequence continues at coordinate 1,788 of NZ_JAAGLN010000198.1, read as the reverse complement.
CTCGGAGATCCTCGACTTCACCGGCCGGTGGTGCCGCGAACGGGCCCCGCAGCGCAGGCCGCTCGGCCACGGCAGCCACGTCAGGGAGCAGCGCCGGGGGAGGACAGGCCAGGACGCCCCGTATCTCCTCACCGTCGGGGTGCCCGGCTTCGGCTTCCGCGGCGGCGAGGTGTGGGGCGTCCACATCGGCTGGAGCGGCAACCAGCGCTGGCTGGCCGAGCAGCTGCCCGAGGGCGCCGGGGTGCACGCCTCGGTGCTCGGCGGCGGGGAGCTGCCGGCACCGGGTGAGATCCGGCTGGCGCCGGGGGAGACGTACACCTCGCCGGTCTGCTGGTTCGGCTGGTCGGACGCCGGCCTGGACGGGCTCGCCGACCGCTTCCACACGCTGCTCAGGGCACGTCCCGCGCATCCGGCGACCCCGCGCCCGCTGACCCTGAACAGCTGGGAGGCGGTGTACTTCGACCACAGGCCCGAGCGCCTTGTCGCGCTCGCCGACACGGCGGCCGACATCGGGGTGGAGCGGTTCGTGCTGGACGACGGCTGGTTCCTCGGCCGCAGGGACGACACCGCCGGGCTCGGGGACTGGACCGTCGACCCGGCGGTCTGGCCCGAAGGGCTGACCCCGCTCGCCGACCGGGTGCACGCGCGCGGCATGCAGTTCGGGCTCTGGGTCGAGCCCGAGATGGTCAGCCTCGACTCGGAACTGGCCCGCGCCCACCCCGGATGGATCCTCGGGCCGGCCGCCGGACTCGGCCCGTCGTCCCGTCATCAGTACGCGCTCAACATCGGCCACCCCGAGGCGTGGGCGTATCTCCTGGAGTCGCTCGACACGCTCATCACGCGGTACTCCGTCGACTATCTGAAGTGGGACCACAACCGGGATCTGCACGAGGCGGTCCAGCGGACTACGGACGGCCGCGACCGTCCAGGTGTGCACGCGCAGACCGAGGCGCTGTACCGGCTGCTCGACGCGCTCAGGGAGCGGCACCCCGGTCTTGAGATCGAGAGCTGCTCCAGCGGCGGTGCCCGTGCTGACCTCGGGGTCCTGGAACGTACGGACCGGGTGTGGGCATCGGACTGCAACGACCCGGTCGAGCGCCAGGCCATCCAGCGCTGGACCGGTCAGCTGCTGCCGCCCGAGCTGATCGGCTCGCATGTCGGCGAGGCCCGCAGCCACACCACTGGGCGGGTCACGGACAGCTCCTTCCGGCTGCTCACCGCGCTGTTCGCGCACGCCGGGATCGAGCGTGATCTCGGTACCTGCTCGCCGGACGAGCTGGCGGAGCTGACGGCCTGGGGCGCGCTCTACAAGGAGCTGCGGCCGCTGCTGCACGGCGGACGGGTCGTCCGCGCCGATCTCGACGGTGACGGTGCGCTGCTGCACGGGGTGGTGGCGCCCGACGCGAGCGCCGCCGTGTACTGCTGGGCGCAGTCGGCCACTGCGCGGGAGGCCCAGCCGGGCCGTGTCGCGCTGCCCGGTCTGGACCGTACGGGGAGCTACCGGGTCCGTGTCAGGACCGAGGCCGGGCTGCCCTCGTTCCGCGAAGTGGCGGCGCCCTCCTGGGTCACGGCCGCCCTGGACGGCTGGGTGGCGCTGCCCGGACCCGTGCTCAGCGGAGCAGGGGTGCCGATGCCGGTGCTCGATCCGGGGCAGGCCCTGCTGATCGAGGTACGACGGGTGGCGCAGGAGCGGCCGGCGGCTGCGGCGCGGTCTGCGGACGGAGCGTGACGGTGGACGGCAGCTCGGGCCGCGCTGCCGTCCGCGGCAGGGCCTGCGGCTCTGTCGCG
>NZ_JAAGLN010000197.1 GCF_010548145.1 Streptomyces sp. SID10853 | reverse complement strand
CTCGAGTACGAGCGGTTCGAGGCCAGGGACGGTGCGGCCGTCCTGGAGGCCCTGGTGCGGGCCGCGGCGGACGGCGCCGCCCGCCGCGCCGAACCCAGGACCCGCGACCTGGTCCACCGCGCGGGACTGCTGCTGGTCCGTACACCCGACGGGGCGGCCGCGCTCGACCGGCTGCTGGCCGAACTGTCCACGCGGTCACCCGTCTTCGCGGGACAGCTCGCCGACTGGCTGGCCCGCGCACCCCAGGAGTGGGCCGTCATCGTCGGCCCGCAGACCCGTCTCGCGGCCGGGGAGCCCGCGGCCCCGATGCCGATGCACGCCGCGAGCGCCGGACATGGCAGTCTTAGACCTGCGTAACTGGCAGGGCATTGATCATGTACACGGGTTCGGGCGAGGAGCGGTCTCAGTGCAGCGCTGGCGTGGCTTGGAGGACATTCCCCAGGACTGGGGACGCAGCGTCGTCACCATCGGCTCCTACGACGGGGTGCACCGCGGCCATCAGCTGATCATCGGGCGGGCCGTGCGGCGCGCGCGTGAGCTGGGCGTTCCCGCCGTGGTCGTCACCTTCGACCCGCATCCCAGCGAGGTCGTGCGGCCCGGCAGCCACCCGCCGCTGCTCGCCCCGCACCACCGGCGTGCCGAGCTGATGGCGGAGCTGGGTGTGGACGCGCAGCTGATCCTCCCCTTCACGACCGAGTTCTCGAAGCTGTCGCCCGCCGACTTCATCGTGAAGGTCCTGGTCGACAAATTGCACGCGCGCGCCGTGATCGAGGGCCCCAACTTCCGCTTCGGCCACAAGGCGGCCGGAAATGTCGGCTTCCTCGCCGAGCTGGGCTCGACGTACGACTACGAGGTCGACATCGTCGATCTCTCGGTGAGCGGGGAGGCGGGCGGCGGCGAGCCGTTCTCGTCCACCCTCACCCGCCGGCTGGTCGCCGAGGGCGACATGACCGGCGCCGCCGAGATCCTGGGCCGCCCGCACCGTGTCGAGGGCGTGGTGGTCCGCGGCGCACAGCGCGGCCGTGAGCTGGGCTTCCCCACGGCGAACGTCGAGACGCTTCCGCACACCGCGATCCCGGTGGACGGGGTGTACGCGGGGTGGCTGACCGCCGACGGCGAACGGATGCCCGCGGCGATCTCAGTGGGCAGCAACCCCCAGTTCGACGGCAGCGAGCGCACCGTCGAGGCGTACGCCATCGACCGCGTCGGCCTCGACCTGTACGGCATGCATGTCGCCGTCGACTTCCTCGCCTACGTACGCGGCATGGAGAAGTTCGACTCGATCGACGCGCTCCTGGTGGCCATGGCGGACGACGTGAAGCGCTGCCGGGCACTCGTCGAGGCGTACGAGTCGCACTGACGGCGTACCGCGCCGGCCCGCCGGGACGCGTACTCAGCCGCGGCCGTCGCGCTCGGCGGGCTCAGCAGCCGGCCGGCCCGGTCGGCGGGCCGCCCATCGGTCCGGGAGACCTGGCGCGTCAACCGGCTGATCTGGTCGTCGGCGCCGCGCCGGTACGTCTACCTCGCGCTCTGGGTGCCCAACGGGCTGATCGTCGGCTGCGAGTCGGTCCTCGTGCCGTACGCACCCGGGCACGCGGGGCTGCTGCTCGCGGTCGCCGCGTTCGGGATGCTGGCCGGGGATGTGACGGTCGGCCGGATCGTGCCCCCGCGGTGGCGGGCCCGGCTCGCCCTGCCGCTGCTGCTCCTGCTCGCCGCGCCCTATCTGGTCTTCGCGGCCGGCCGGGGCTGCCGCTCGCGGTGACCGCCGTCGGGGCCGCCTCGGTCGGATACGCGGCGAGCCTGGTCCTGATGGAGCGTCTGGTGGAGCTGACCCCGCACGACATCCAGGGCCAGTCGCTCGGGCTGCACACCTCGGGGATGCTCACCCTCCAGGGGGCGGGCGCCGCCCTGGCGGGCGCGGTGGCCCAGCACACGTCGGCGGCGACGGCCATGGCAGTGATGGCCGCGCTGTCTGTCGCCGTGTCCCTGGCCCTGACACCGGGGTTGCGGACGCGGGCGCCGGCGCCCGCGGTGCCTGTTCCCCGACCCGTCATCTGTCGGCCGGTGGGGCCGCAGCGGGCAGTTCCACCATGATGCGGAGCCCGCCGGCGTCGCGCGGGGTGAGGGTGAGCGTCCCGTCGTGCGCCTGGGTGATGGTTCTGACGATCGCCAGGCCGAGGCCGACACCGGCATGGTCGGTGTGGGTGCGCTCGGTGCCGCGCTGGAAGGGTTCGGTGAGTGTCGAGGCCAGCTGGGGGGTGAGCTTCTCGCCGGTGTTCTCGACGGTGAGTACCACCGTCGAGGGCCGGATGCCGGTATGGACCCACACGGCACCCCGTCCGGGCAGGTTGTGGACGATTGCGTTGTGCACGAGGTTCGTGGTCAGCTGAAGCAGCAGCGCCTGCGACCCCCTCGCGAGGGCGGTGTCGCCGCCGACCTCGATGGTGACGCCACTCCTCTCCGCGAGGGGGAGGAGCGTTTCGGTGGCTTCTTCCGCCAGGAGGGACAGGTCGACGCGTTCACGGGTGAAGGTCCGCTGCTCGGCGCGGCTGAGCAGGAGCAGCGCCTCGGTCAGGGCGATCGCCCGGGTGTTGACGGTGTGGAGACGGTCGATGACTTCGCGGGTGTCGTGGTCCGGGTCGGTGCGGGCCACATCGAGAATCGCCTTCGAGACGGCCAGCGGGGTGCGCAGTTCGTGTGAGGCGTTGGCCGCGAATCTCTGCTGTTCGGCGACGTGTGCTTCCAGCCGTTCGAGCATGGTGTCGAAGGCGTCGGCGAGTTCGCGGAACTCGTCCTCGCGGCCCGGCAGCCGGATCCGGTGAGAGAGCGATCCGGTCGAAGCCAGGCGGGCGGCGCCGGTGATGCGGGTCAGCGGGGCGAGCATCCGTCCGGCGAGCATCCACCCTCCGACGAGCCCGAGCACCAGCAGGAACACCAGCACCGCGGCCGCCCGCGGGGCGAAAATGTGCAGGAGGCTGGACCGGACGGGGAAGACACCAGGAGTGGTGCCAGTGGAGCCGGGGACGATGAACGCACGGTCGGGCACGTAACGCAGGAGGAAAACCCAGACCGCAGCGAGCAGCAGTACCCCCGCCAGCATGAGGAACCCGGCGTAGCTGAGGGTGAGTTTGAGGCGCACACTCACCCCGGCTGCCCTATCCACGGTCCGCTCGCTCGCGGCCGGTGTCCTGCTGGGTGCCGATGCGGTAGCCGACGCCCGGCACGGTGGCGATGATCCAGGGTTCGCCGAGCCGTTTGCGCAGCGCCGAGACGGTGATGCGTACGGCGTTGGTGAACGGGTCGGCGTTCTCGTCCCACGCGCGTTCCAGGAGTTCTTCGGCGCTGACGACACCGCCCTCGGCCGCGACGAGGACTTCGAGCACCGCGAACTGCTTCCTCGTCAGCGCGACATAGCGGCCGTCCCGGTAGACCTCCCTGCGGAACGGGTCGAGCCGCAGACCCGCGACCTCCCGCACGGGCGGCCTGTTGTGGGCACGTCTGCGGTCGAGCGCTCTGAGCCTGACCACGAGCTCCTGGAGCGCGAAGGGTTTCGTGAGGTAGTCGTCGGCGCCGAGCTCGAATCCGGAGACCTTGTCGTCGAGGCGGTCGGCCGCGGTGAGCATGAGGATCGGGATGCCGCTGCCGGAGGCCACGATGTGTCCGGCGATCTCGTCACCGGAGGGGCCGGGAATGTCGCGGTCGAGGACGGCGATGTCGTACGTGTTGACGCTCAGCAGTTCCAGCGCGGTACCGCCGTCACCCGCGATGTCGGCCGCGATCGCCGCCAGGCGCAGGCCGTCACGGATGGCCTCCGCCAGATAGGGCTCGTCCTCCACGATCAGCACACGCATGCCGCCGATGCTACGAGCCGGCCCATATCGTCGGCATATCGAAAAGCACATACGGGCGGGTAACACCAGGGCGAATTGACTGGCCGCATGCTCCGATCCCACCAGCAGTGCGAACAACCACCCGCGGGATTCCCCGGCTCCCCCCAGCCGCCCGGACACAGCTCCGGGACCCGGCCCACGGGTATCCGCCGGGCGGTACGCGCCGCCTTCCGTCCGGGGCTCTGGAGGCGCGGTCCGGTGCTCACGGTGCTGGCACTGCTGCTCGGCCTGCTGATGCTTGGGCACGCGAAGATCCCGAACCGGATCGGGAACCTCGGCAGCCTGGTGGAGACCTTCCTGCCGTGGTTCGGCCTGTTCATCCCGGTGCTGCTGGCCGGGGCGGTGTGGCGCCGCTCCGCCTCCGCGGTGGTCGCGCTGCTGCTGCCGGTTCTGGTCTGGCTGAGCCTCTTCGGCGGGCTGCTCGGCGACAAGGCCCACCGGGGCGGCGACCTGACCGTGGTGAGCCAGAACGTCGACGCCGACAACCCCGACCCGGCCCGCACCACCCGCGACCTGGCCGCATCGGGCGCGGACGTGCTGGCCCTGGTCGAGCTGACCCCGCAGGCCATGGGCACATACGAGAAGGACCTGGCGAAGGCGTACCCGTACCGCACGGTGCAGGGAACGGTCGGGCTGTGGAGCAAGCTGCCGCTGTCGGACACCCGGCCGATCGACATCGTGAACTACGGGCCGCTTGCGGACACCGAACCGGCCGCCGAGAAGATAGCCTCGAACCGGGCGCTGCGCACCACGGTGGCCACGGAACACGGGCCGCTGACGGTGTACGTGGCCCACCTGGGGTCCGTACGCGTGAATCCCAGGGCCGGCTTCTGGACGGCCTCGCGGAACAAGGGCGGGCAGGCGCTCGGCAGGGCGGTCGCCGCCGGTCCCGGTGGGCGGACGGTGCTGCTCGGCGACCTGAACGGCACCATGGACGACCGCGCGTTCAGCGGCATCACCGCACAGCTGCACTCGGCCCAGGAGGTGGCCGGGGACGGCTTCGGCTTCACCTGGCCGACGAAGTTCCCGGTGGCGCGGATCGACCAGATCCTGGTCCGCGGTGTGCGGCCGGAGAGCTCGTGGGTACTGCCCGCCAACGGCAGCGACCACCTGCCGGTTGCGGCCGGGATCAAATGGTGACCACGTGCCGGTAGCGGCCGGGATCAGCTGGTGAACACCTCGGCACCCTGCTGGGGCGGCCTGCGGCGATCCCCCGGAAACACCGCCCGGCCGCACCACCTCAGGACGCCGGTACCGGTCCCGCCGTCTTCATCGCCGCCGCCCAGTGGCACGCCACCGCGTCATCCCCGCCTCCCGCCAGCACCGGAAGATCCTGCGTACGGCAGGCGTCGGCCACCCCCGCACGCTCCGCCTCACCCGAGGCCAGGATCTGGCAGCGGGCATGGAAGCGGCACCCCGGCGGGACCCTGGACGGGTCCGGCGGCTCGCCCGTGAGCACCACCGGTTCCGTCGGGGCGTCCGGCATCACCGACAGCAGCGCCTGGGTGTACGGGTGCTGGGGCGCCGTGAGGATCCGGTCCACGTCGCCCGTCTCCACGATCCGGCCGAGATACATCACCGCCACCCGGTCCGCGATGTTCCACGCCAGCCCCAGGTCATGGGTGACGACCAGCGCCGAGAGGCCCAGCTCGTCCCGCAGCCGCAGCAGCAGGGCGAGGATCTCACCGCGCACCGAGGCGTCCAGCGAGGCCACCGGTTCGTCCGCCACGATGAGTTCGGGTTCGAGCACCAGCGCCCCCGCGATCACCACCCGCTGACGCTGACCGCCCGACAGCTCGTGCGGATACTTCAGGAAGAACCGCTCGGGGGGCCGCAGCCCCGCCCGGGAGAGCGCCTCGGACACGGCGGCCCGCTCGTCGCCCGTGTACCCGTGGATCCGCAGGCCCTCCGCCACCGCCTCGTACACGGTGTGCCGCGGGTTCAGCGAACCGCTCGGGTCCTGGAGCACCAGCTGGACGCGCTTGCGGTACGCCTTGAGGGCACGGGCCGAGAGGTCCAGCGGCTCGCCCCCGAAGGTGACCTGCCCTGACGTCGGCCGTACGAGTCCGAGGAGGGTGCGGGCGAGCGTCGTCTTGCCGCACCCGGACTCGCCGACCAGGGCCACGATCTCACCGGGCCCGATGTCGAGGTCCACCCCGTCGACGGCGCGCGCCGGGGAGGCCCCGCGCCTGCCGGGGAAGGCGACCTCCAGCGCCGTGGTGCTGAGCAGGGGAGGGGGGGTGGTCATGAGGTGCTCCTTGCTTCCTCGGCACCGGGCTCGGCGGCCGGACCGGCACCGGCACTCGGCGCCGCCACCGCGCCGGCGCCCGGCTCCACGAGCAGACAGGCCGCCTGACGCCCAGGACCGGCGTCCCGCAGCTCCTGCTCGCTGGTCGCGCACTCGTCCAGGGCCACCGGGCAGCGCGGATGGAACGTACAGCCCGACGGCAGCGCGGCCGGATCGGGCGGGTCACCGGGCAGCCCGCGCGGGGCACGCCGGGAAGCGGGGTCGCCGATGCGCGGGAAGGCCCCGGACAGCGCGGTGCTGTACGGGTGGGCCGCACCGGTGAAGACCTGCTGGGCCGGGCCCTCCTCGACGACCCGGCCCGCGTACATCACGGCCAGCCGGTCGCAGGTGTCGGCCAGCACCGCCAGGTCGTGGCTGATCATCAGCAGGCTGATGTCCTGGTCCGCGACCAGCCGCTCGATCAGCCGCAGGATCTGGGCCTGGATCATCACATCGAGCGCGGTGGTCGGCTCGTCGGCGACGATGACCTGCGGGTCGCAGGCCAGCGCCATCGCGATCATCACCCGCTGCCGCTGCCCGCCGGAGAGCTCGTGCGGATAGGCGTCGGCCCGCGCCGCGGGCAGCCCGACCTGCTCCAGCAGGTCGCGGGCCCGCCCGCGCGCGGCGGCCGGGGTCGCCTGGTGGTGGACGAGCAGCGGCTCCGCGATCTGGTCGCCGATCCGGTGCACCGCGTTGAGGGAGTGCATCGCGCCCTGGAAGACGATCGAGGCGCCCGCCCAGCGGACGGCCCGCAGCCGCCCCCACTTCATGGTGAGGACGTCCTCGCCGTCGAGCAGGATCTCGCCGCTCAGCTTCGCCGAAGCGGGCAGCAGCCGCAGCAGCGCGAGGGCAAGCGTCGACTTCCCGCACCCCGACTCACCGGCGATCCCGAGCTTCTGCCCGGCCCCGACGGTCAGGTCCACCCCGCGCACGGCGGGCACGGCGGCGGCCCCCGACCCGTAGGTCACGTGCAGGTCCTTGATTTCGAGGAGGCTCAACGTCCCACCCCCAGCTTCGGGTTGAGCACGGCCTCCACGGCACGGCCGCAGAGGGTGAAGGCGAGCGCGACGAGCGCGATGGCGATCCCGGGCGGCGCCAGATACCACCAGTGCCCCGAGGAGACCGCGCCCGCCTCCCGGGCGTCCTGGAGCATGCCGCCCCAGGAGATCAGCGTCGGGTCACCGAGGCCGAGGAAGGCCAGGGTCGCCTCGGTGAGGATCGCGTCGGAGATGCCCAGCGTCGTCTGGGTGAGCACCAGCGGCACCACATTGGGCAGCACGTGCCGGGTCATCACATGGCCGTGGCCGCCCCCGAGCGCCCTGGCGCGCTCGATGTACGGACGGGACTCCACGGCGATGGTCTGTGCCCGCACCAGCCGGGCCGTGGTCGGCCAGGAGGTGACACCGATCGCCAGGATCACCGTCCAGAGCGAGTGGTCGAGCACCGTCGCGAGCACGATCGCCAGCACCAGGGTCGGCATCACCAGGAACCAGTCGGTGATCCGCATCAGTACCGTCGCGAACCAGCCGCCGAAGTGCCCGGCGATGATCCCGACCAGGGTGCCGATGGCCACCGAGAGCGCGGCGGCCAGCAGCCCCACCGTGAGCGAGATCCGGGCGCCCCAGACCAGCAGCCCGAGCAGCGAACGCCCGAACTGGTCGGTCCCGAGCGGGAACTCGCCGCTGGGCGCCTCCAGCGGTGAGCCGGGCGCCTTGGTCACGCTCTGCACGTCACTGCCGACGAGCAGCGGCGCGGCCAGCGCGATCACCGCGATGAGGACGAGCCCGGCAAGCCCGAAGACCCCGGCCCGGTGGGTGCGGTACTGCTGCCAGAAGCGGCCCAGGGACTCGCGCTGCCTGGCCCGGGCGAGCGAGCCCGCCGTCGGTTGTGCGGTCGTCATCGGCCCACCCTGGGATCGAGCAGCGGATAGAGCAGATCGGCGAGGAGGTTCGTGAGGATCATCGCGCCCGCGAAGACCACGAACAGTCCCTGCACCAGCGGAAGGTCCGGCACGCTCAGCGCCGAGTAGAAGAGACCGCCGACGCCGGGCCAGGAGAACACCGTCTCGACCAGGATCGAACCGGCCGCCACCCGGCCGAAGTTGATGAAGATCATGGTCATGGTCGGCAGCATGGCGTTGGGCACGGCGTGCCGACGGCGCACGAGGACGTCGCGCAGCCCCTTGGCCCGGGCCGTCGTCAGATAGTCGCTGCCCATCTCGTCCAGCAGCGAGGAGCGCATCACCAGCAGGGTCTGCGCGTACCCCACCGCGACGAGGGTGATGACGGGCAGCACCAGGTGGTGCGCCACATCGGTGACGTATGCGAAGCCCGTCAGGCCGCCGGACTCCATGCCGCCGGTCGGGAACATCCCCGGGATCGGGCCGATGCCCACCGCGAAGACGATGATCAGCAGCAGCCCGAGCCAGAAGGCGGGCACCGACCACAGGGTCAGCGCCACCCCGGTCGAGATCCGGTCACCGAGCCTGCCGTGTCCCCACGCGGAGCGGGTGCCGAGCCACAGGCCGAGCGCGGAGTAGATCACCACGGCGACACCGGTGAGCAGCAGCGTCGCGGGCAGCTTCTGCGCGATCAGCTGGCCGACGGGGGCGTGGAACTGGTACGAGGTGCCCAGGTCGCCGCTGAGCGCCTTGGTGCAGTACTGGGTGAACTGCTGCCAGACCGGCAGATCGAGCCCCAGCTGCTTGCGCAGGGCGAGCAGCTGCTGATGGGTGACCGGATGACCGTGCGTCATGGTGCGGACCGGGTCGCCCGGGATGATCCGGAACAGGAAGAAACTGGTGACGAGGACGGCGACCAGCGAGACGGCGGCGCCGCCCAGCTTGCCCGCCACATACAGCAGATACGCGGTCGCGTTGCGGGTGCGGGGGCCGGACGGCCCGGTCTTGACCTGGACCGGGCCGTCGGCCGCACCCTCCGCGAGCGAAGTGGTGCCGGCAGCGCTCATGGGTTATTCACGGTCTTCCGCGGTGGAACGGCGGCGCAGGGCGACGAAGCCTCCGAGCCCGATGACGATGACAGCCGCCACGATGCCGATGACGAGCCCCGTCGAGGAACCCGACGACTTCGAGGCGCTGTGGTCGGCGGGGACCGCCGACCAGAAGCTCCAGTAGCCGTCCTGGCCCCAGATGTTGCCCGCCGCCAGGGGCATCGTGTCGATGGACTTGATCTGGTCGGTACGGTACGCCTCGACTGCGTTCGGATAGGCCATGACATTCATGTACCCGGTGTCGTACAGCCGCGATTCCATCTGCTTCACCAGACCGGCGCGCTTGGCCGGGTTGTACTCGGCGGCCTGCTGGGCGTAGAGGCTGTCGAACTTCTTGTCGCAGATGAAGTTGTCGGTGGACCCGGTGCCCTTGGGCGTGTCGGGCAGCGCGGCGCAGGTGTGGATGGACAGGACGTAGTCCGGGTCGGGATTGACCGAGTATCCGTCGAACGCCAGGTCGTACTGACCGGCCAGCCAGGGGTCGGAGACGTTGTCGAGGCAGCTCATCCTGAGCCCGATGCCGAGCTTGCCCCACCACTCCTGCATGTACTGGCCGATGGCCTTGTCGTTCGGGTCGGTCGCATGGCACAGCAGCCGGAAGGTGAGCGGCTTGCCGTCCTTGCCGACGCGCTTGCCGTCACCGTTCTTCTTGTAGCCCGCCTGGTCCAGCAGGGCCGCCGCCCTGGCCGGGTCGTAGGAGATCTTCTGGCTCGCCGACGGCTTCCAGAAGTAGCTGGAGAAGCGTGGCGGGATATAGCCGGCGCCCTCGACGGCGTGTCCCTGGAAGACCTTGTCGATGATGGTCTTGGTGTCGGTCGCGGCGAACAGTGCCTTGCGGACCCGGGGGTCCAGCAGGGCCGGGTTGCCGTCGCCGATCTTCTTGCCGTTCTTGGCCTTGGCGCCCGGGTTGGTGGCGAGTGCGTAGAAACGCCGGCCGGGGGCGTCGTTGACCTTGATGTTCTTCTCGGTCTTCAGGGCCGCGGCCTGGGCCGGGGTGAGGCCCTGGACGAAGGAGACCTCACCCTTCTGCAGGGCGGCGACGGCCGCGTCGTTGTCCTTGTAGTACTTGAAGTCCAGCTCGTCGAACTTGGGCGCGCCGCGCCAGAACGTCTTGTTCGGCTTGAACTTCAGATACTGGTCGACCTTGTAGTCGGTGAGGATGAACGGCCCGTCACCGACGACCGGGAACTGCTTGTCGTTGTTGAACTTCGAGAAGTCCCCGACCTTCTCCCAGATGTGCTTCGGCACGATCGGCACATCGAGTGCGGTCATGGTGGCCTGAGGCTTCTTCAGCTGCACGACCAGCGTCCGTGCGTCGGGGGCCGTGACCTTCTTGAAGTTCGCTGTGAAGCTGCCGTTGGCGGTGGCGGCCGCGCTGTCCGTCATCATCTTGTTGAACGTCCAGGCCGCGTCGTCGGCGGTGACCTGCTGACCGTCCGACCACGTGGCGTTCTTCCGGATGGTGAAGGTCCAGGTGAGCTTCGATGACGACGACTTCCAGGAGCTGGCGAGGCCCGGGATGGTGTGGCCGTCCTTGACGTCGTAATTGGTCAGGTACTCGTACATGAGCCGCAGCGCGGTGGTGGACACCAGGCGCGTGGTGAGGAACGGGCTCAGCGAGTCGACGCTCTGGTTGACCGCGACGGTGAGGACCTTCTTGCCACCGGAGCCTGAGCCGGCGTCAGAGGCGGAGTCCGCGGGGGCTTCGGCGGGGGTTACGGCCGTGGTGGCGCGGGCCTGTTGGGGGACCGGATTCAGCGGGGTCGCGGCGGCGGCCGTCAGGGCGAAGGCGGTCGCACCGGTGGCCAGGAGCAGACGGAAACGGGAACGATGCCGGATGGGGCCGGTCGGAACTCTTCTGTCCATGGGCGTTGACCTCGCGTCAGGTGAATCATGGAGTCGCCAGCTGGTGAAGCGAAGGTTTATCAGCGCTGGTTTAGACATGTCAACGGTCGTCAAGACCGTGCCTGGTCTGCACAAATGTCTGAAGGCCCGCACCGTTCACACGGTGCGGGCCTTCAGTGGTCTATACCCTTATCGCCTTACTGCTGAGGGGGCGGCGGCGCCTGCGGGGGCTGCTGCTGAGGCCATCCGGCCGGCGGGACCGGCCCCTGCGGCTCCGGCTGACCGGGCTGACCTGGGTGTCCCTGCGGCTGGGGCGGGGACTGCGGCTGCCCCGGCTGGGCGGGCTGCTGCTGCCAGGGCTGTCCCTGCGGAGGCGGAGAGCCGGGCTGCCCCGGGTGCGCGGGCTGTCCCTGCCCCTGCTGCCCCTGGTGTGGGGGCTGCTGCTGCCACCCCTGTTGCTGCGGCGGATAGGGCTGCTGACCGGGCTGACCGGGCTGACCGGGCTGTCCCTGCGGGGGCTGCTGGCCACCGTAGGGCTGCTGTGGTCCTTGCGGTCCCTGAGGCCCTTGCGGTGCCTGCGGTGCGTACGGCTGCTGCTGCCCGCCGGGCATCGGCGGGGGCATGTGGGGCGGGGTGCCCTGGCCATTGCCGGTCCACAACCCCTGTGCCTGCTGGGCGCGTTGGAAGTCCTCGGCGACCAGTGCGGAGAGGTTGAAGTACGCCTCACGGGTCTTCGGCCGCATCATGTCCAGGTCGACCTCGGCGCCCGCCGACAGATGCTCGTCGAACGGCACCACGACGACCGCCCGGCAGCGGGTCTCGAAGTGCTGCACGATGTCGTCGACCTTGATCATCTTGCCGGTCTCGCGGACCCCGGAGATCACCGTGAGCGACCGCGCGACCAGCTCCGAATAGCCGTGCGCCGAGAGCCAGTCGAGCGTCGTGCTCGCGCTGGACGCGCCGTCGACGGACGGGGTGGAGACAATGATCAGCTGGTCGGCGAGGTCGAGCACGCCCCGCATGGCGCTGTAGAGCAGCCCCGTGCCGGAGTCGGTGAGGATGACCGGGTACTGCTTGCCCAGGACGTCGATCGCCCGGCGGTAGTCCTCGTCGTTGAACGTGGTGGAGACGGCGGGGTCCACGTCGTTGGCGATGATCTCCAGACCGGAGGGCGCCTGCGAGGTGAACCGGCGGATGTCCATGTACGAGTTGAGGTACGGGATCGCCTGGACCAGGTCACGGATGGTGGCCCCGGTCTCCCGCCGTACCCGCCTGCCGAGCGTCCCCGCGTCCGGGTTGGCGTCGATCGCCAGGATCTTGTCCTGCCGTTCGGTCGCGAGTGTGGCGCCCAGCGCGGTCGTCGTCGTGGTCTTGCCGACACCGCCCTTGAGGCTGATGACGGCGATCCGGTAGCAGGAGAGGACCGGCGTCCTGATGAGGTCGAGCTTGCGCTGCCGCTCGGCCTCCTCCTTCTTGCCGCCGATCTTGAAGCGCGAGGCACCGGCCGGGCCGCTGCGGCTGCTCTTCGTCTTCTGCTTGTTGCGGATCAGCCGGTCGGACGACAGCTCGACGGCCGCCGTGTACCCCAGCGGCGCACCGGGAACGGAACGCTCCCGCTGGTCATGGGCGACGGGCTGCGGCCAACTGGCCCCGCTGCGGGGATCGACGGGGGCGGCGGGGGCAGCGGGCTGCTGCGCCTGCTGCTGCCCTTGCTGTCCCTGCCCGGGGCCCTGGGCCTGCGGGTCCTGCGGCGCGGGCACGCCCGGTGCAGGAGCCCCCGGCTGCGGGAATCCGTAGCCGGAACCCGGGTGCTGCGGCTGCGGGGTCTGTCCCTGCGGCGCAGGCTGCTGCTGGGGCTGGCCCGCCTGGGGAGCCTGGGGCGGCTGAGGAGCGGGCGGCTGGGGGGCGGGCTGCGGGAATCCGTACCCTGCCTGTCCCTGCGGCGCTCCTTGCTGCTGCGGGAAGCCATAACCGCTCTGCGGCGGCTGAGGAGCCTGCGGCGGCAGCGGCTGCTGCGCGGACTCCACCCGCCGGGGCTGCTGCGGAAACCCGTACCCGGCCTGCGGCTGCTGAGGCTGCTGAGGCTGCTGAGGTGCGGACTGGTCGGGAGCAGGGGCCGAGGCGGGCTGCGGGAACCCGTAACCGGCCTGGGACTGCTGAGGCAGGTGCGGGGCGGGCTGGTCGGGCGCCGGCGGCGGGAATCCGTACCCGGCCTGCGGCTGCGGCGGCTGTTCTGCCCGGGGGGCCGGCGGCTGGGGGGCGGGCTGTGGGAACCCGTAG
>NZ_JAAGLN010000196.1 GCF_010548145.1 Streptomyces sp. SID10853 | reverse complement strand
CGGCAGGGCTCCGGCGACAGCGCCGAGCGCCGCTCCGACGGTGGTGGCGGGGCCGGCGCACAGATCGACCGTGCGCCCGGCGTAGTTGGTGCGCTGCCAGCGTCCTGCGCCTCCGGGAAACCGGCGGCGCAGCCCCGTCGCGGCGGCTCGGGTCGCACCGAACGAGGCGAGAAGTGCGGTGGTGCGGGCGCCGTGTCTGGTCATGCGCCCCACCCTAGAGCGGCGCCGGAGCTGCATCCGGTCCGGGTCGGCCGGTCCGGACGGCAGGACCGGGAGAGCCCGACCTGGGCGGCCTGACCGGGACAGCCCGACCTGATGCCGGACCGGGAGAGCCGGACCTGGGGGGCCTGACCGGGACAGCCTGACCTGACCAGCCGGACCGGGGCAGCGCAGCGGACACCCGCACGCCCCTCGCCCGCACACGCCCGGCCGGGGCCGCACTCATGCACGCACCCGTCCGCTCAGCCGTCCGCTCACCCGTCCGCTCAGCCGTCCGCCCGTGCCGTGGCCAGCAGTTCCTCGGCGTGTGCCCGGGCCGTCTCCGAGTCCTCCTGGCCCGCGAGCATCCGGGACAGCTCCCGCACCCGGTCCTCGCCCTCCAGGACGGTGACGCCGCTGCTCGTCACCGAGCCGTCGTTGGTCTTCTCGACGAGCAGCTGCCGGTCGGCGAAGGCCGCCACCTGCGGCAGATGTGTCACGACCACCACCTGCGCCGACCTGGCGAGCCTGGCGAGCCTGCGGCCCACCTCCACGGCGGCCTTGCCGCCGACCCCGGCGTCGACCTCGTCGAAGAGATACGTCGGTACGGGATCGGACCCCGCGAAGACGACCTCGACCGCGAGCATCACCCGGGACAGCTCACCGCCCGACGCCCCCTTGGAGATGGGGCGTGCGGCCGCGCCCGGGTGCGGGGCGAGCAGCAGCTCCACCTCGTCGGCGCCGAGCGGACCATAGGCGACGGTCCGCCCGCCGACCTCCACCCCATCGGGGTCATCGGTCTGCCGGATGTCGATCGTCACCCGTGCATGCGGCATGGCCAGCGAGGCGAGTTCGGCGGTGACAGCGCCCGCGAAGCGTTCGGCCGCCTCCGTCCGCGCGTCGGTGAGCGTCTGCGCCAGGCCGGACAGCTCCGAGCGCAGCGCCTCGTGCTCCGCCGTCAGTTCGCCGATCCGGTCGTCGTCGCCCTCCAGCTCGGTGAGGCGCGCCGCGCTCTCCTCGGACCAGGCGAGTACGGCCGCGATGTCCTCGCCGTACTTACGGGTCAGCTGGGTCAGCGCCGCCCGGCGCTCCTCCACGGCGGCGAGCCGCAGCGGGTCGGCGTCCAGGTTGTCCGCGTAACCGGCCAGCTCCCCCGACACATCGGCGAGCAGGATGCCGATCTCACCGATCCGTTCGGCGAGCGCGGCCAGCGCCGGGTCGTGGGTGCGTACGGCGTCCAGCGCCCGTCCCGCACCGCCGACCAGCGTCGTCGCGTCGACGCCCTCGGGGTCCTCCGGGTTGCCGACCAGCGCGGTGTGCGCGGCGGAGGCGGCGGACGCGAGCGCTTCGGCGTGCCCCAGGCGCTCGGCCTCGGCGGCGAGTTCGGCGTCCTCGCCGGGCAGCGGTTCGACCGCGGCGATCTCGTCGAGCCCGAACCGGAGCAGGTCGGCCTCCTGGGCCCGTTCCCTGGCCCGGGTGGTCAGTTCCTCCAGCTCGGCGGCGACGGCACGCAGCCGCCTGTAGGCGGCCGCGTACTTGGTGTGCGGCCCCGCCACGGCCTCGCCCGCGTACCGGTCGAGGGCCTGGCGCTGTCTCGCCGGGCGCAGCAGCCCCTGCTGGTCGGTCTGGCCGTGCACCGCGACCAGTTCGTCGGCGATCTCGGCGAGCAGCCCGACCGGTACGGAACGTCCGCCGATGTGCGCCCGTGAGCGCCCTTCGGCGGAGACCGTCCGGCTGATGAGCAGGGCACCTTCGTCGAGTTCGGCGCCCGCGTCCTCGGCCCGCACCGCGGCGGGCGCGCCGGCGGGCAGCACGATCCGCCCTTCCACCACTGCCGACTTGGCACCGAGCCGCACCAGGGCGGCGTCGGCGCGCCCGCCGAGCAGCAGCCCGAGGCTGGTCACGACCATGGTCTTGCCCGCGCCGGTCTCACCGGTCACCGCGGTGAAGCCGGGTGAAAGCTCCACCACAGCGTCGTCGATGACTCCGAGCGACCGTATCCGCATCTCCTCCAACACGCACATGACCATACGAGGTTTCCCGGGTCCCGTGCGACGTGGCCCGGCCGGACGGGCCGCCGGCCGGCCCCTGCCGGACACCCGGCGCGGGTGTCGGGAGATCAGTGCGGAGCGCCGCGCCAGCCCGCCACGGGCAGCGCGAACTTGGCCACCAGCCGGTCGGTGAACGACGCATGGTGCAGCCGTGCGAGCCGTACGGGCACGGCGCCCCTGCGCACCTCGACCCTGGCACCCGACGGCAGTTCCACCGACCGTCGACCGTCGCACCACAGGACGCCCTGCGGGGTGTGCGGCTGCACCTCGACCGCGAGGACGGAGGCCGGCGAGGTCACCAGCGGCTTGGCGAACAGCGCGTGGGCGCCGATGGGCACCATCAGCAGCGCCTCCACCTCGGGCCAGATCACCGGCCCGCCGGCCGAGAAGGCGTACGCGGTCGAACCGGTCGGGGTGGCGCAGACGACGCCGTCGCAGCCGAAGCCGGTGACCGGACGGCCGTCGATCTCCAGGACGACCTCCAGCATCCGCTCGGGCTCGGTCTTCTGCACGGCGGCCTCGTTGAGCGCCCAGTCCCGGTGCACGATGTCACCGTTGTTGTGCACGAGGACGTCGACGGTCATCCGCTCCTCGACCTCGTACGAGCGGGTGACCACCCGGTCCACGACCTTGTCGAGGTCGTCGCGCTCGGCCTCGGCGAGGAAGCCGACCCGGCCGAGGTTGACGCCGAGCATCGGCACCCCGGAGGCGCGGGCGAACTCCGCGCCGCGCAGCAGCGTCCCGTCGCCGCCGAGCACGATCAGCAGCTCGCAGCCGTCCAGGCAGGCGGGTGTCGCCTCGGCGACGAGTTCGACCGACGGCGGCACCGGCAGGTCGGCCGCTTCGGCCGCCAGGACCCGCACCCGCAGCCCGTTCTTCAGCAGCCCCTCCACCACGCGCTCGGCGCTGCGGATGGCGGCGGGCCGCCCGGTGTGGGCGAGCAGGAAGACCGTACGGTCCGGGGGCGGCGCCGCCGGTTGTGCCGGCCCTTCCACCGCGGGCCCCGCCGCCACGGGGGGTGCCACTGGCCGTACCCCGGATCCCCGTACTGCCGGGTCGGCTGCCGATGGTGATGCTGCTTCGGTCACTGCGGCCCCTCCGCCACTGCACGCTCCACATCCGCCGGATCGAGCGCGGGCGCGTCGGCCCGCAGCCACAGAAAGTACTCGACGTTCCCCGAAGGCCCCGGCAGCGGGCTGGCGGTGACCCCCCGCACGCCGAGTCCGAGTCCGGCCGCCTGTCCGGCCACCGTCCGCACCGTCTCCGCCCGCAGCCCGGGGCTGCGGACCACGCCTCCGCTGCCCAGCCGGTCCTTGCCGATCTCGAACTGCGGTTTGACCATCAGCACCAGATCGGCGTCCGGTCCCGCGCACCGCACGAGAGCGGGCAGCACCAGTCCCAGCGCGATGAACGAGAGGTCGCCCACGACGAGGTCCACGGGCGTTCCGCCGATGTCGTCCGGCGTCAACTCGCGTACGTTCGTACGGTCCTTGACGGTGACGCGGTCGTCGCTCCGCAGCGACCAGGCGAGCTGCCCGTACCCGACGTCCACCGCGACGACCTGCGCGGCGCCCGCCCGCAGCAGGACATCGGTGAAGCCGCCCGTCGACGCGCCCGCGTCCAGCGCCCGCCGCCCCTCGACCCGCAGGCCGAGCGGCGTGAAGGCCGCGAAGGCGCCCGCCAGCTTGTGCCCGCCGCGCGAGACGTAGTCGGGGTCGGTGACGTCCTTGCGGACGACGACGGCGGCGCTCGTCTCGACCTGGGTGGCCGCCTTGGTCGCTGTGGCGCCTGCGACGGTCACCCGCCCGGCCGCGATCAGCTGGCTCGCGTGCTCGCGTGAGCGGGCGAGACTCCGGCGGACCAGCTCGGCGTCGAGACGTCGGCGTGCCACTCCTGCCACGTTCGGTTCAGCTCCTGCTGTTGTGAGGGACGTTGTGCGGAAGGGGGCCGCGGGCCGGGACCGGTGGTCCGGGCGGCGTGTCCAGCGCGTCCAGCGCCTCACGCAGCCCCCGGTGTACATCTTCGTACACCTCGACATGTCCGTCGGCGGCGAGGTGGTCGGCGTCGGCCAGCCGGTCGAGCAGCCGGTCCACCGCGCCGTTCCCGGTAGGCATGCGGGCCACACCCAGCGGCGCCGGGGCCTGCTCGGCGGTGTCCCGGGGGTCCTGACCGCCCTGGCCCTCCCGACCGCCCTGGCCTTCCTGACCGTCCTGGTCTTCCCGGCCGTCCCGACCGCCCTGGCCCTCCCGACCGTCCTGGCCTTCCTGACCGTCCTGGCCTTCCTGACCGCCTTGGCCTTCCCGGCCGTCCTGGCTCCCGGCCTGCGCCGCGGAGGGCTCCGGCATCACGTCACTCATGCCCAGACGCTACCCCGAAGCGCTGCGGTACGGTCGATCACGATGGCGACGACAGAAGAGTGCCGCAGCGCCCTCGACAGGCTCTCGGACAACATGACAGAGGCGAACAGCCAGGTACGCAGCGCCGCGGCGCTGGACCGCTCGCTGAGCTGCCACATCACCGACCTCGACGTCACGTTCACCGGGCGTCTGGTGGACGGCCGTATCGAGGTGCTCGACACCATCGAGGGGCGGCCGCCCGAGAAGGCGGAGATCCGGCTCGCGATGAAGGGCGACGACCTGGTGGCCCTGGTCGCCGGTGAGCTGAACTTCGCCAGGGCCTGGGGCTCGGGCCGGGTGCGGCTCGAAGCGGGCTTCCGCGACCTGCTGCGCCTCAGGACACTGCTCTAGCCGCTCCAGCCACGCCGCAGAACCCCGGTAGCCGCACCTCAGGACCCTTGTGGCCACACCGCAGAACCCTTGTGGCCCGCCTCAGGACACCGTTCAGCCCCGCCTCAGGACACCGCCGAGGCCGTCCCCGCGGTACGCGCCCGGCGCCCGGCGGGTACCACCAGCGGTGTCCCCGTCTCGGGGTCGTCGATGATCTGGCAGCGCAGCCCGAACACCTTCTCCACCAGCGCGGCCGTGACGACCTCTGCGGGCGGCCCCTCGGCGACGATCTCGCCGTCGCGCATGGCGATCAAGTGGGTCGCGTAGCGCGCGGCGTGGTTCAGGTCGTGCAGTACGGCCACCAGGGTGCGCCCCTGTGTCTCGTGCAGTTCGGCGCAGAGGTCGAGCACGTCGATCTGGTGCTGGATGTCGAGGAAGGTCGTCGGCTCGTCGAGGAGCAGCAGCGGGGTCTGCTGGGCGAGCGCCATGGCGATCCACACCCGCTGGCGCTGACCGCCGGACAGCTCGTCCACATACCGGTCGCCCAGCTCGCCGATCCGGGTGGCCGCCATGGCCTCGTCGACGATGCGCTCGTCGTCGGGCGACCACTGGCGCAGCAGTCCCTGGTGCGGGTAGCGGCCGCGGGCCACCAGATCGGCGACCGTGATGCCGTCGGGGGCGATGGAGGACTGCGGGAGCAGCCCGAGCGTCCTGGCCACCTTCTTGGCGGGCATCGAGCCGATCACCTGGCCGTCGAGGAGCACCCGCCCCTGCGAGGGCTTCAGCATGCGCGACAGGGCGCGCAGCAGGGTCGACTTGCCGCAGGCGTTGGGGCCGACGATGACGGTGAAGGAGTTGTCGGGGATCTCGACGGAGAGGTTCTCGGCGATGACCCGCTGCTCGTAGCCGAGGGTGACCGATTCGGCGGTGAGTCGCTGCATGGTGGTACTCCTGGTTGTCATCAGATCCGTCCTGCCTTGCGTTCGGAGACCAGCAGCCACAGCAGATAGCAGCCGCCGAGCACCCCCGTCACCACTCCCACCGGCAGCTGCCGGTCCCCGAAGGCCCGCTGGGCGATCCAGTCGGCGACCACCAGCAGGGCCGCGCCCATGAACGCCGACGGCAGGAGGTTGGCGCCCGGTGAGCGGGTCAGCCGGCGGGCGAGCTGGGGCGCGCTGAGCGCCACGAAGGCGATCGGCCCCGCGGCCGCGGTGGCGACCGCCGTGAGCAGCACGGCGGCCAGCATCAGCACCAGCCTGGTCCGCTCGACCCGCACACCCAGGGCGTACGCCGCGTCGTCGCCCATCTCCAGCATCCTGAGGTTGCGTCCGTACGCCAGGACCAGCGGCATCAGGACCACACAGGCGATCAGCAGCGGCCAGACCTGCGACCAGTCGCGGCCATCGAGCGAGCCGGTCATCCAGACCACGGCGCGGGTCGCGTCGACCAGATTGGCCTTGGTGAGCAGATAGCTGTTGCAGGCGGTGAGCATCGCTGCGGCGCCGATACCGACGAGGACCAGCCGGTAACCGTGCACACCGCGCTTCCACGCCAGCATGTACACCGCGACACCGGTGGCCAGACCACCGACGATCGCCCCGCCGGCCACCGCGGTCGCCCCGCCGTGGAAGAGCACGATCACGGCCAGCGCGCCGACGCTGGCCCCCTGCCCGAAACCGATCACGTCAGGACTGCCCAGCGGATTACGGGAGATGGACTGGAAGACCGCACCGCCGACACCCAGCGCCGCCCCCACGAGCAGGCCGACGAGTGCTCTGGGCAGCCGCAGGTCGTTGACGATGAACTCCTGGGCGGTGGTGCCGCTGCCCAGCAGCGTCCGGATCACATCCGCGGGCGCCATCGGGTAGTCGCCGCTCCCGATGAGTACGACGGCGGCCGCCAGGGCGACCACGGCCAGCAGGACGACGACGATCGCCGCCCTGACCTCGACCCGCAGGGAGAGCCCGCCCGGGGTCCGTATCGCGTGGATCGCTTTCACAGCTGAGTCATCCTCCGGCGGCGTACGAGAAAGATGAAGATGGGACCGCCGATGAGCGCGGTCACGATGCCGACCTGGAGTTCCGCGGGCCGGGCGACCATCCTGCCGACGACATCGGCGCCCAGCAGCAGCACGGGCGAGAGGACCGCCGCGTACGGCAGCGTCCACCGCATGTCGGGTCCGGTGATGGCCCGGACGATGTGCGGGACCATCAGCCCGATGAAGACGATCGGCCCGCAGGCGGCGGTCGCCGAACCGCAGAGCAGGGTGACGGCGAGCATCGCGAGGACCCGGGTGCGCGTCAGGTGCGCGCCGAGCGACCTGGCGGTGTCGTCGCCCAGGGCCATGGCGTTGAGCGGGCGGCCGAGCAACAGCGCGACCAGCAGACCGGCGGCGACGAACGGCCACACCTGCGAGACCGTCCCGGACGTCGCCGTGGCCAGCGAACCGACCGTCCAGAAGCGCATCTTGTCCAGCGCGGCCGAGTCCAGCAGCTCCACGGCGTTGACGTATCCGAACATCGCGTACGTGGCCGCCGTACCGGCGAGCGCGAGCCGTACCGGGGTCGCCCCGCGGCTCCCGCTCAGTACGTACACCAGCACCGAGACCACGGCGGCGCCGGCGAAGGCGAACCACACATAGCCGGTGAAGGAACTGACGCCGAGGAAGCTCATCGCGGAGACGACGGCGGCGGACGCGCCCGCGTTGACGCCGAGGATGCCGGGCTCGGCGAGCGGATTGCGGGTCAGTGCCTGCATCACGGCCCCGGCGACCCCGAGCGCGGCGCCGACGAGGACCCCCAGCAGGGTGCGCGGTATTCGCACGTCCCTGATCAGGACGTCGTTGCCGGTGCCCGAGCTGTGTGCCAGGCCGTGCCACACATCGCCGAGCGGTACCGCCTTGGCGCCGATCGCGATGCTCGCGACGACGACCAGCAGGAGCACGGCGAGAGACAGCAGGAGCCCGGCGGCGCGCGCCGCGTTGTGCTTGGGGGGCGCGGGGGCTTGCTCCGCGCTCTGCCTGGAGGGACTGTCGACCAACACCTGGTTAGGTTAGCCTACCCTGGCAGTGCTACGGGCGGGAGGCGACCGGGAAAACGGGAGGGGCCACCGCGGGGCGGCCCCGACACGGGCGATCACCCCCGGAGACCGGCCGATCACCCCCCGCAGACCCGGCGGAGACCCGCCATGGAAGGCCCGCCACGGGAGACCGTACCTCCCCGGCAGCCGGCCTCCGAGAGAGCACACCGCTCAGAGCCCGACGCGGGAGATCACCTCGCCCGCATCCAGACCGTACGTACCGTCGCCCGCGTGTGTCCAGGCCGCTGCGCACAGCGCCCGCAGGCCGTCCAGCGCGCCCCCTTCACCGTCGACGGCCAGCTTCCCGTCCCGCACCGAAGCGGTCCAGCCGCCGCAGCGGAACGCGCCGTCCGCAGCACTCACTTCGGGCTGACCCGTGAGCAGGCCGCGGAGATCCGCGTCCACATAGGTCGGCCGGTGCTCGGGCGGAGCCGCCAGCAGCTGCGCCGCGTCCGTCACCCCGGTCAGTACGAGCAGCGAGTCCACGCCGCCGTTGAACGCACCCTCGATGTCGGTGTCCAGCCGGTCGCCGACGACCAGCGGCCGCTCGGCACCGGTCCGCAGCACGGTCTCCCGGTGCATCGGCGGCAGCGGCTTCCCCGCCACCTGCGGCTCGGCGCCGGTGGCGATCCGGACCACCTCGACCGCGGCGCCGTTCCCCGGAGCGATCCCGCGCGCGCTGGGAATGGTCAGATCCGTATTCGAAACGAACCAGGGCAGACCGCTGTTGATCGCATAGCCGGCCTCGGCGAACCGCGCCCAGGTCATGTCGGGCCCGCCGTACCCCTGGGCCACCGCGACCGGCGAGTCGTCCGCGGAGTCCACCGGTTCCAGGCCGCGTTCACGCAGCGCGACCCGCAGCCCCTCACCGCCGATGACCAGCACCCTGGCCCCTCGCGGCACCTGATCGGCGATCAGCCGGGACACCGCCTGCGCCGATGTGATGACATCGGCGGCCTCGGCGGGCACCCCCAGCTCGGTGAGGTGGTCCGCCACCGCCCCGGGCGTACGCAGCGCGTTGTTGGTGACGTACGCGAGATGCATCCCGCCGTCCCGCGCGGTCCCGAGTGAGGCGACGGCGTGGACGATCGCCGAACCGCCCGCGTACACCACCCCGTCCAGATCGAGCAGGGCTGTGTCGTACGTCTCACTCAGCGCTGTCTTCGTGCCGTCCGGGCTGGTCCTGATCTGACGGGTCATCGCACTCCTCGTTGGCTGTTCGTCTCCCGATCATCCCGTATGACGGATCCCCACATACCATGCACCAATGACTTCAAGTGGTCGGCATGCGGACAACGGACTGCGACTTTTCCCTTTCCGCGGAGTGCGCTACGTGCCCGAACGCGTCGGCAGCCTCGCAGCCGTGACGTCCCCGCCCTACGACGTCGTGGTCAGGCCGGACGGGCTGCTGCACCTGGAGTCCGCCGATCCGCACAACATCGTGCGGCTGATCCTGCCGCAGGCCGACACCCCGGCCGCCCGCAACGAGCAGGCCGCAGCGACCCTCGCGGAGTGGCTCAGGGACGGCATCCTGGCCGCCGACCCGGAGGCCGCGTTGTACGTGTACGAACAGCGCTCCGGCGAAGTGCTCCAGCGCGGTCTCATCGGCGCGCTGGCCCTCTCCACGCCCGAGGAGGGCGTGGTCCTCCCGCACGAGGACGTGATGGCGGACATCGTCGCGGACCGGGCGGCACTGATGCGGACCACAGCCGTCAACTTCGAACCGCTGCTCCTGACCTACCGCAGCAGCGACCAGGGCGGGGGTGACGGCGTTCCGCAGGCCGGGGACCACGGGGGTGCCGCGGCTGTCATCGAGCGGACCATAGCGGGCCCTCCACTGCTCGCGACGACCACCGAGGACGGCTTCAGCCATCGGCTGTGGGCCGTCACCGACCCGGCGGGGATCGCGGAGGCACAGGCGGATCTGGCCGACCGCCAGGCCCTGATCGCCGACGGCCACCACCGGTGGGCGACCTACCTCCGGCTGCGCGACGAACATCCGGGGCCGGGCCCGTGGGAGTACGGCCTGGTGCTTCTCATCGACACGGTCCGCTATCCGCTCCAGGTACGGGCCATCCACCGGGTGCTGCACCGGCTGCCCGTCGCCGAGGCGCTGACAGGGCTCGCCGGCGCCTTCCGGGTCCGCACGATCGACACGCTCCCGGAGGCGCTGGCCGCCCTCGCCGATGCGGCGGCCGCGGGCAACGCCTTTCTGCTCGCCGGGGACGGCCGGTTCCATCTCGCCGACCACCCCGCGCAGGATCTGCTGGACCGCACGGTTCCCACGGATCACCCCGCGGCCTGGCGGACACTCGACGCGACCGTCCTGCACCACACGCTCCTCGACAAGGTCTGGTCGGTCCCGGACGCGCCCGAGCACATCGCGTACATCCACGCCACGGACGCGGCGGTCGAACAGGCGGAGCGGCACGGCGGCACGGCGGTGCTGATGCATCCGGTACGCGAGGAGGTCGTCCGGGAACTGGCCCGCCAGGGTGTGACGATGCCCCGCAAGTCGACGTCCTTCGGCCCGAAACCGGCGACCGGGCTGGTGCTGCGGAGCCTCACCATCGGCTGAGACGGGGGGCTGGGGCCGGGGTGGGGCCGAGGTGCGTGTGCGTACCCCCGCACCACGCGAGAAGGGCCGCACCCGGCTTCCCGGAGTGCGGCCCTTCTCGTTGTTTCACCGGCTCGGCCGGCCGGACTCAGTCCCGGTCGCGGTCCGTACTGTCGCGATCCGTACTGTCACGATCCGCCCTGTCGTCGCCCGCGTGCAGGTCCGGGCCGTCAGCCAGGGGCCCGTCGGACTCGTCGCCCGACTCGTCCGCTGACTCGTCCTCGACCGACACGTCCTCGCCCGACTCGTCCTCGACGTCGACGAACTCGACACCCTCCAGCTCGGCGAGCCGGTCCGATGCGTCCGTCGAGCCGTCCTTGTCGGACTCGATGGTCTTGGCGAACCACTCGCGCGCCTCGTCCTCCCGGCCCGCCGCGAGCAGCGCGTCGGCGTACGCGTAGCGCAGCCGCGCGGTCCACGGCTGTACGGAGTTGGACGCCAGCTCGGGGCTCTGCAGCGTGACGATCGCCGCGTCGATCTGCCCCATGTCGCGGCGGGCACCGGCGGCGACCAGACGCATCTCGACCTGTCCGGCCTTGTCGAGCTTCTGGACCTCGGGCTCCCCGGCCATCGCCATCGCACGCTCGGGCCGGCCAAGACCGCGCTCGCAGTCGGCCATGACGGGCCAGAGGTCCACCGTCCCGGTCATCCGTTTCGTGGCACGGAACTCGGCAAGCGCCTCCGTGTACTTCTGTGTCGCGTACGCGGCGAACCCTGCGGCCTCACGCACAGCGGCGACCCGGGAGGCCAGCCGGAGCGCGATACGCGAGTACTCGTACGCCTCGTCGGGGTCCTCGTCGATCAGCCGGGCGACCATCACGAGGTTCTTGGCGACGTCCTCGGCGAGGGTCTTGGGCAGGCTCATCAGCTCCTGCCGCACATCCTTGTCGATCTCCTGGCCGGTGACGTCCTCGGGGATCGGCAGCCGCTTGACGGGCTCGCGGTCCCGGTCGCGCTCGTCCCGCTGGAAACCGCCGCCACGCTCGTCACGCTGGCCGCCGCGGTACCCACCGCGGTCCCGGTCGTCGCGCTGACCGCCACGGAATCCGCCACGGTCACCGCCGCCGGAGGGGCGGCCACCGCGGTCGCTGCCCCGGTCGTCTCGGCGGCCGTAGCCACCACTGCTGGGACGGTCGTCACGGCGGAAGCCCCCACCACGCTCATCGTCGCGACGCGGACCACCGGAGGGACGGTCATCACGACGCGGAGCACCGGAGGAGCGGTCGTCGCGACCGCCACGGAACCCACCACGGTCACCGCCGAAGGAGCGGCCGCCGCGGTCGTCGCGCCGGTCGCCACCACGGTCATCGCGACGCTCGAAGCCGCCGCCACCGCTCGGACGCCCACCACGGCTGTCATCACGACGATCACCACGACTGTCATCACGCCGGAACGACGGACGGTCATCACGACGGGCAAACCCACCGCCACCGCCAGCGGGACGTCCACCACGGTCGTCGTCACGGCGCGGACCACCGGAGGGACGGTCATCACGGCCACCCCGGAACCCACCGCGGTCGCTGCCTCGGTCGTCACGGCGGCCGTAACCACCACTGGGGCGGTCATCGCGGCGGAAACCTCCACCACGCTCATCATCACGACGCGGGCCCCCGGAGGGACGGTCGTCACGACCACCTCGGAACCCACCACGATCGCCACCCGACGGACGGCCACCACGGTCATCCCGACGGTCATCGCGACGCTCGAAACCGCCGCCACCGCTCGGACGCCCACCACGGCTGTCATCACGACGATCACCACGACTGTCATCACGCCGGAACGACGGACGGTCATCACGACGGGCAAACCCACCGCCACCGCCACTGCCGCCCGGACGCCCGCCGCGGTCGCCACCGGACGGTCGGCCGCCGCGGTCATCACGCTGGCCACCGCGGAAGCCACCACCGCCACTTCCACCGGGACGTCCACCACGGTCGTCGTCACGGCGCGGACCACCGGACGGACGGTCATCACGACCACCGCGGAAGCCACCACCGGCACCGGCCGGGCGCCCCCCACGGTCGTCACGGCGGGGGCCGCTGGACGAACGGTCGTCACGGCCACCCCGGAACCCACCGCCGGTGCCGCCGGTACCGCGATTGCCTCCGCGGCTGTCGTCACGGCGGAAGCCACCACGGTCGTTGTCACGACTCGGGCCACTGGACCGATTGTCACGACCACCGCGGAATCCGCCCTGGTCACCGCCGTCCCGGCGACGCGGCTCGCGCTCCGGTCGGTCGTCGGGAGAGTTGGTGGACATGGGTGGGGCTCCTGTCTTCGGGTACCGCAGTCATTCTCACGCAGTCGGCGATCCGACGCGCTCCGGGAAATAAAAAAAGGACCTTTGGTCCCAGCGCTGAACGCTGGGACCAAAGGTCCTTCAAAGATTGTTCGGCGGCGTCCTACTCTCCCACAGGGTCCCCCCTGCAGTACCATCGGCGCTGAAAGGCTTAGCTTCCGGGTTCGGAATGTAACCGGGCGTTTCCCTAACGCTATGACCACCGAAACCCTAATTGGGCTCTAGCGAACAAGCACACTCTTCAGTTAAGTAAGTGAAACAAGTTCCGCCGGCACGATAGTTCGTGGTCTGGGAACAACACAGTGGACGCGAGCAACTGAGGACAAGCCCTCGGCCTATTAGTACCAGTCAGCTCCACCCGTTACCGGGCTTCCACATCTGGCCTATCAACCCAGTCGTCTACTGGGAGCCTTAACCCCTCAA
>NZ_JAAGLN010000195.1 GCF_010548145.1 Streptomyces sp. SID10853 | reverse complement strand
CGCGGCTGCCCGGCCGGCCGATTCGGCGGCCTGCTTCATGGCCCGGGCCAGCGCGTGATCGGCCCCGGGGCGGGCGCGGAGCCCGTCCTCGTACGCGGGCTGGTACTCGGTCTCAGACACCGTGCTCCTCCTCGGAGAGATGCGGCGCGAGCGAGGCCCGGGCGCGGGAGAGATGGGTCTTGACGGTCCCCGCCGACAGCCCCGTCTCGGCGGCCACCTGCTCGACGGTGAGGTCGCACACGTAGTGCAGGACCGCCACCCGCCGCTGCCGCTCGGTCAGCTGCCGCAGGGCCGAGACCACGGCGACGGTGCCCGGATCGGGCTCGGGCACGGTCGACGGGCGGCTGTCGCTGTGCCGGCGCCAGGCGTCGGCGCTCCGGCCCCGCCTGCGCCAGCGGCTCACGGCGAGCCGCCAGGCCACCGTGCGTATCCATGCCTCGGGGCCCGCGTCCCGGTACAGCGCGGAGCGCCGCCCCCAGGCCCGTACGAACGCCTCCTGCACCACGTCCTGGGCCTCATGGAGGTCGCCGGTCATCAGGTACACCTGTCCCACCAGCTGTTTCGCGGAGTGAGCGTAGAACTCCTCGAACTCCTCGACGGTCATGCGGCTCCCAGGCGTGGACAGGTCTCGGCGGTGTCTCGGTCGCGGTCTCGGTCGCGTTCTCAGTCGCGGTCTCGGGCGTGCACAGGTCTCGTCCTGGCCGTGCACAGGTCTCATGGGTGAATACGACGGGGAGGCCGGTCCGGTTGACATGGGACGCCGACTTCTTCGTGAAGTCGTACGCTGGAGAGCCCCCGGCCCGTGCGACGTGTCGGGCCCTTCGCGTTGCACCCCGCACCACCCGCACCACCACCCCGGACGGAAAGCGTTCTTCATGAGCTTGCACGGTCTGCTCGATGCCGCCATCTCGGACCCCGCGCTCGCCGAAGCGGTGAAGGCCGCCGGCGACGGGCACCGGATGCATGTCGATCTGGTCGGCCCGCCCGCCGCCCGGCCCTTCGCCGTCGCGGCGCTGGCCCGGGAGACCCGGCGCACGGTGCTGGCGGTGACCGCGACCGGCCGCGAGGCCGAGGACCTGGCCGCCGCGCTGCGCTCGTTCCTCCCCGCGGACGAGGAGGACGCGGTGGTGGAGTACCCGTCCTGGGAGACGCTGCCGCACGAGCGGCTCTCGCCCCGCTCCGACACCGTGGGCCGGCGGATCGCGGTGCTGCGCAGGCTGGCGCACCCGCGCGCCGACGACCCGTCCGCCGGCCCGGTCAGCGTGGTCGTCGCGCCGATCAGGTCCGTGCTCCAGCCGCAGGTCAAGGGGCTCGGCGAGCTGGAGCCCGTCTCGCTGCGGCCGGGTTCGTCCGCCGATCTGCCGGAGATCACCGAGGCGCTGGCGGCCGCCGCGTACGCCCGGGTGGAACTGGTCGAGAAGCGCGGCGAGTTCGCCGTCAGGGGCGGCATCCTCGATGTGTTCCCGCCGACCGAGGAGCACCCCCTGCGGGTGGAGTTCTGGGGCGACGAGGTCGAGGAGATCCGTTACTTCAAGGTCGCCGACCAGCGCTCCCTGGAGATCGCCGAGCACGGGCTGTGGGCGCCGCCCTGCCGTGAGCTGCTGCTGACCGACGACGTACGGGAGCGGGCGGCCGCGCTGGCGCTGGCCCACCCGGAGCTGGCTGAGCTGCTCGACAAGATCGCCCAGGGGATCGCGGTCGAGGGCATGGAGTCGCTGGCTCCGGTTCTGGTGGACGACATGGAGCTGCTGCTCGATGTGCTGCCGGCCGGCTCCATGACCGTGGTCTGCGACCCGGAGCGGGTCCGCAGCCGGGCGGCCGATCTGGTGGCGACATCGCAGGAGTTCCTGCAGGCGTCCTGGGCGGCCACCGCCGGTGGCGGCGACGCCCCCATCGATGTGGGCGCGGCCTCGCTCCGGGGCATCGCCGATGTCCGCGATCATGCCCGCGAGCTGGGCATGATGTGGTGGACGGTGAGCCCGTTCGCCGCCGACGATGAGATCGCGGACGACACCATCAAGCTGGGGATGCACGCCCCGGAGACCTACCGGGGCGACACCGCGCGGGCCCTCGCCGACACCAAGGGCTGGATCGCGGACGGCTGGCGCACGGTGTATCTCACCGAGGGCCACGGCCCCGCGGCCCGTACGGTCGAGGTCCTCGGCGGCGAGGGCATCGCGGCCCGGCTCGACACCGATCTGGGCGAGCTGACGCCCTCGGTCGTGCATGTCTCGTGCGGTTCGGTCGACCACGGGTTCATCGACCCGGCGATCAAGCTCGCGGTGCTCTCCGAGACCGACCTCACAGGACAGCGCACCGCGTCCAAGGACCTGGGCCGGATGCCGGTCAGGCGCCGGAAGTCCATCGACCCGCTGACGCTGGAGACGGGCGACTTCATCGTCCATGAGCAGCACGGTGTGGGCCGCTACATCGAGATGGTGCAGCGCACGGTGCAGGGCGCGACCCGTGAGTATCTGCTCGTCGAGTACGCGCCGGCCAAGCGCGGCCAGCCGGGCGACCGGCTGTACATCCCCACCGACCAGCTGGAGCAGGTCACCAAGTACGTGGGCGGTGAGGCCCCCACGCTGCACCGGCTCGGCGGCTCCGACTGGACGAAGACCAAGGCGCGCGCCAAGAAGGCCGTCAAGGAGATCGCCGGTGACCTGATCAAGCTGTACTCGGCGCGGATGGCGGCGCCCGGCCACTCCTTCGCCCAGGACACCCCCTGGCAGCGGGAGCTGGAGGACGCCTTCCCGTACGTGGAGACGCCCGACCAGCTCTCCACGATCGCCGAGGTCAAGGAGGACATGGAGAAGACGGTCCCGATGGACCGGCTGATCTGCGGCGACGTCGGGTACGGCAAGACCGAGATCGCGGTGCGCGCCGCGTTCAAGGCCGTCCAGGACGGCAAGCAGGTGGCGGTCCTCGTCCCGACGACGCTCCTCGTACAGCAGCACTTCGGCACGTTCACCGAGCGGTACGCGCAGTTCCCTGTGGTCGTACGGGCGCTGAGCCGGTTCCAGTCGGACACCGAGGCGAAGGCGACCCTGGAGGGGCTGCGGGACGGCTCGGTCGACATGGTCATCGGCACGCACCGGCTCTTCTCGTCGGAGACGAAGTTCAAGGACCTGGGCCTGGTCATCGTGGACGAGGAGCAGCGGTTCGGTGTCGAGCACAAGGAGCAGCTGAAGAAGCTGCGGGCCAATGTCGACGTCCTGACGATGTCCGCGACCCCGATCCCCAGGACCCTGGAAATGGCGGTGACCGGCATCCGTGAGATGTCGACCATCACCACGCCCCCGGAGGAGCGGCACCCGGTGCTGACCTTCGTCGGCCCGTACGAGGAGAAGCAGATCGGCGCCGCGGTCCGCCGTGAACTGCTCCGCGAGGGGCAGGTGTTCTACATCCACAACCGGGTCGACTCGATCGACCGGGCCGCCGCCCGGCTGCGCGAGATCGTCCCGGAGGCGCGCATCCAGACCGCGCACGGGCAGATGGGCGAGAGCGCCCTGGAGCAGGTCGTGGTCGACTTCTGGGAGAAGAAGTTCGACGTGCTGGTCTCCACGACGATCGTGGAGTCCGGGATCGACATCGCGAACGCCAACACGCTGATCGTGGAGCGCGGTGACAACTTCGGCCTGTCCCAGCTGCACCAGCTGCGCGGCCGGGTCGGCCGTGGCCGCGACCGCGGATACGCGTACTTCCTGTACCCGCCGGAGAAGCCGCTCACGGAGACCGCGCACGAGCGGCTCGCGACGATCGCCCAGCACACCGAGATGGGCGCGGGCATGTACGTCGCGATGAAGGACCTGGAGATCCGCGGCGCGGGCAACATGCTCGGCGGCGAGCAGTCCGGCCATATCGCGGGCGTCGGCTTCGACCTGTACATCCGGATGGTCGGCGAGGCGGTGGCCGACTACCGCACGGCGGTCGACGGGGGAGTCGAGGAGGAGCAGCCGCTGGAGGTCAAGATCGAGCTGCCGGTCGACGCGCACGTCCCGCACGAGTACGCGCCCGGCGAGCGGCTGCGCCTCCAGGCGTACCGCTCGATCGCGTCCGCGACCACGGACGAGGACATCAGGGCGGTACGCGAGGAGCTGACCGACCGTTACGGCAAGCTGCCGGAGCAGGTCGAGAACCTGCTGCTCGTGGCGGGCCTGCGGATGCTGGCACGGGCGTGCGGGGTCGGCGAGATCGTCCTCCAGGGCCCCAACATCCGGTTCGCGCCGGTGGAACTGAGGGAGTCCCAGGAGCTGCGCCTCAAGCGGCTCTACCCCCGTACGGTCATCAAGGCGGCGGCCCACCAGATCCTGGTACCGCGCCCGACGGCAGGCAAGATCGGCGGAAAGCCGGTGGTGGGCCGCGAACTCCTGTCGTGGACGGGGGAGTTCCTGGCGTCGATCCTGGGGTCGTGAGGCCTGGGTACGGCCTTCTCCGGCACCCGCCCCGCGGCCTTGCCCTGCGCCGGGCCGCGGGGCGGCCGGGTGTTCGTCAGGTGTGCCGTCGAGTGCCCCGGGCAGTCATCTCTAGGATTGTGCGGTCACGCTCCCCAGCCCTCAGGACGGCTCTCCTTGATACGTACGCGCTCCGCCCTCCCCGCAGTCATGGCCGTCGCCGCCGCGCTCGCCCTCGGTGGCTGCAAGAGCGGTGACCTGGGCTCGGCTGGTTCATCCGGCTCGTCCGGGGCTCCCGCCGGGCCCGCGGGGAAAGCGGCGCACGGGTCCGCGCTCGCCGCCGCCGACGCCCTGACCGTCAAGGGGCGTGCGCCCAAGACCGGTTACGCGCGCAAGGAGTTCGGCAGTGCCTGGACGGACACCGACCACAACCACTGCCCGACCCGGGACGACGTACTCAAGCGCGATCTGCGGGACGTCCGGTACAAGAGCGGTGACTGCCAGGTCGCGTCGGGAACGCTCGTCAAGGACCCCTACACCGGGACGACGATCGACTTCGTACGCGGGCACAGCAAGGTCGACATCGACCATGTCGTGGCGCTCTCCGACGCCTGGCAGAAGGGCGCCCAGCAGTGGGACAAGGCGAAGCGGACCGCCCTCGCGAACGATCCGCTGAACCTGCTGGCCGTCGACTCCTCCACCAACCGCAGCAAGGGCGACGGTGACACGGCGACCTGGCTGCCCGCATACAAGCCGGCGCGGTGCGGCTATGTCGCGCGGCAGGTGGCGGTGAAGAAGAAGTACGCGCTGTGGGTGACGGGCGCGGAGAAGAACGCGATGAAGCGGATCCTCTCCGGCTGCCCGTCCGAGAAGCTGCCCACCGGCTGAGCGGGCCGAGCAGGCGCAGTGGGTCGAGCGGGCTGAGCGGGCCGGGTCGGCTGGGTCGGCCGAGTGGGCTGGGCCGGCTGGGTCGGTGGAGCCGGCCGTTCCGATCCGGTCCTGCCGTGCCCGGCCGGCCCTCCCCGCCCGGTGTCTCACCCGCTCAGAGGTCGAGCACCAGCTCCGGGCTGCGGGAGCGTGAGCAGCAGATGGTGATCCGGTCGTTCGCCGCCCGCTCGGCCGGGGTCTGCACCTCGTCGCGGTGGTCGGGCTCGCCGGCGAGTACGGGGGTCAGGCAGGCCCCGCACATCCCCTGCTCGCACGAGAGTTCCACCTCGACGCCGTTGGCGGCCAGTACGTCGGCGATCGAACGGTCGCCCGGCACCGGGTAGCTCAGCCCGGTACTCGCGATCCGTACGGCGAACTCGGCCCCGGTGGAGCCCTCGGCGGCGAGCCGGGCCGCGCCCGGGGTGGCGGGCGCGAACCGCTCGATGTGCAGCTGGTCGTCGCGCCACCCCGCCGCGGTGGCCTCCTTGATCACGTGGTCCATGAACCCGCCGGGGCCGCAGAGATGTACGGCCGCCTCCGGGTCCGGGGTGCTCAGCGCGGCCGGCAGCCCGGCACGGATACCGCCGTCGACGTCGTCGTAGTGGACCTCGGCGCGGCCCGTGAGGCCGGGGGCCCGCAGCCGGTCGAGGAGCGGGGCCTCGGACCGCGTCGACGCGTAGTAGTGGAACGTGAACTCGGCCTGCCGCCGGACCAGTACATCGGCCATGGACAGCAGCGGAGTGATGCCGATTCCGCCGGCCACCAGGACATGGCGGGCCGCGTCGGCGAGCGGGAAGTGGTTGCGCGGGGCGGAGATCCGCAGCCGCTGCCCCACGGTGACCGCCTCGTGCATCGCACGGGAACCGCCCCGGCCGCCCGGGTCCCGGCGTACGCAGATCAGGTAGCGGTCGCGCTCCTGCGGTGAGCCGAGGAGGGAGTACTGGCGGATCAGGGACGGCCCGGCGTGGACGTCGATGTGGGCACCGGCGTCGAAGGGCGGGAAGGTGCCGCCGTCGGGCGGGCGGAGTTCGAAGGTGCGGCAGCCGCCGGATGCGGAGGCCGGGGTGATCGCGTGGACCACGGCGTCGATGCTCGTCGGAGCGCTCATGACCGTCCCCCGTCAGGCGGTGAAGAAGTGGCTGAGACCGAGGCTGCGCAGACCCTGCCGGTAGGCGATGGAACTGCGGTCGGCCGGGATGTGGACCTCCAGCTTCGGGTCCAGGGGCAGGTTCTCCGGCTTCTGGACCTCGACGATGGTCGCGTCCTCCTCGAAGACCTGCCGGTTGAAGTCGTACACGTCCTGCACCGGGAGGCCGGTGTCGAAGTTGCGGGCGATCGGGCAGAACATCCGGGTCTGCCGGGCCGACATGGGCGATGCGGCGTTCATGATGTTCAGCAGGCCGTCCTCCGGGTAGTGCACGACGAGCGTCGCCGTGAACGGCAGGTGCACGCTGAAGTGGCGCAGCCACTCGAAGCCTTCGGGGGGCGTCTTCGTACCGTTGGGGTAGTTGCTCACGGTGCACACGTACGCGGCGGAGAACCCGTGCTCGGTACGGATCGCGGTGTAGTCGGGCACCCGGGTGTTCTCCGGGTCGCCGAACGAGTCGACGTGGATGAACCCGAAGTGGGCGACGTCGATGAAGCCCTCGATCTGGCGGCCGGCGAACGCACCGATGTCGATGGGCGGGCAGTTGATCTGCTGGAACCCGGCGTCGTCCCAGTGCTCCATGGACGGGATGACGGCCTCACCCGCGGGGTCCGCGATCATCTCGGGGGTGGGGCGCAGGCAGATCCACACCAGCCCGTACCGCTCGACGGCCGGGTACGTCCGCAGGTTCAGTTTCGCCGGGATCTTCGAGGAGGGGTGCGCGGGGACCGCGGTGCACAGTCCGCCGGCCCCGAAGCGCAGGCCGTGGTACGCGCAGGTGATGCCCCGGCCGTCGCCGGCGCCGAGGCTGAGCGGGACACCGCGGTGCGGGCAGATGTCGTGGGCGACGACGACGGCGCCGTC
Organism: Streptomyces sp. SID10853; assembly: GCF_010548145.1. Lineage (GTDB taxonomy): Bacteria > Actinomycetota > Actinomycetes > Streptomycetales > Streptomycetaceae > Streptomyces. Next base: position 6,310 of record NZ_JAAGLN010000195.1, on the reverse strand, counting down.
CACCCGGTAGGCCACGAGGGTCTCGTCCAGGAGGCGTACGGGGACAGGGGCGTCGCCGACTTCCCGCGACAGGGCGACGGGGTACCAGTGCTGGGCCAGGATCGCCCAGTCCTCGGCGTCGAAGGTGCAGTCCCGGGGCAGGGCGGGGGCAGAGGCGGCGGAGTCGCTGGCGGTGGTGGAGGCGGCCGTGGTCATGGGTATCCCCTTGCGAGTGATGGGTGTTGGGTGAGGGTCACGAGCAGCTGGACAGGTGGTGCCGTCGGCCGGGCGGACGCATGCCGGAGCACACGCCGCACCGGACCGGGAAGGCACGGGGAGGGCGGTGAGGGAGGGAGAACGCGCAGCGGCAGGCCGGAAGGCGCCCCGGAGGCCGGTGCGTCAGCGCACCACCGGAGCGGGGCGCGGGCGGTGAGGGGAGCGCGGGCTGCGAACGGAGTGCGGCCGCGTCTCAGCCGTGCTGTCTCGGGGCCTGGAGTCCGTTGTGGTCATGGGCGACACGGCCACGTGTCCAGGCGGTGCCGCGCGCCACGGAAGAGTAGCTTCCCGCGAGGTCTTCGAAGCTCACGGCGCTCCCTTCCTGTGCGGTGCACTCAGCTGCGGTGCACTCAACTGTGTTGCTGTGTGCGTCAGTTGGCCCGGATCGTCCGGCTGGGGCCAACGCTTGGACACTACAGCCCCGCTCCGCCGAAACCACTGTGTCGGAGCACCGAAAGGTACGAGGCAGCCATGGGCGGGGCCTGTAGGAAGACACGGAGCCGTGCGGGTGCGGTGCGGTGCGGGTCCGGTGGTGAGGGGCGGAGAGAGACGTGAAGGCCCCGGCCCGACGGATCCTCCAGGAGGTTCCGTCGGGCCGGGGCCATGGTCGGACACGGGGCCATGGTCGGCCCGTTCGGTCAGTTCTCGGCCACCGGCACCCAGCGGATCCGGGTGGCGCACACGGAGACCAGGAGCGCGGCTGCCGCCACCGCGCCCATGCCCCACACCAGGCCGCCGGCGTTGGCGATGAAACCGATCACCGCGGGCCCGGCCAGCAGGCCCACGGTCCCCATCGCGGCGACCAGCGCCAGTGCCTCCGAGCCCTGCCGTGCGGCCGCGACGTACACACAGGGCGTCACGGCCGCCACGCCCGGGCCGACGCAGGCGAATCCGATGAGTGCCGGAACCACCCCGCCCGCCAGCAGGGCGAGCGCCAGCCCCGTGCCCGCCAGCACGCTGCCGGTCAGGACGATCCGCCCGTCGCCCCAGCGGGTCCGCCAGCCGTCGGCGAAGATACGGGCCAGCACCATCATCACCGAGACCACGGCGATGCCCAGCGGGGCCACCGACGCCGCCGCCTTGAGTACGTCCTTCATATAGAGCGCCGACCAGTCGTTCATGGCGCCCTCGGTGACGGTGCCGAACGCCATCGCGCACCCCATCCACAGCGTCATCCGCGCCGGCATGGCCGGCCGGCGGCGGCTCCGGCTCTTCTTCTCCTTCTCCGCGGGCTGCTGGTCCTTCGTCAGCAGCCCGGTCTGGGCGTACCCGACGAGCAGCAGCAGGATCACGGCCGCCGCACCGAAGTGGGCGGCCAGCGAACCGGTCAGCGTGTTCACCCCGGACGCCAGCAGCGCGGCGCCCAGCGACCCGGCGCTGAACGTGGCGTGCAGCCGGGCCATGGCCGTACGCCCGTACGTGGCCTCCAGCGCGGCTCCCTGCGCGTTCATGGCGACGTTCAGACAGCCGACGGCGATTCCGTCGCAGCCCACGATGGCCACGGCGACCGGATAGTCGGGCACCACGGCCAGCGCCAGCAGGAGCAGCCCGAGGCAGAGCGCGGACAGCGAGGCCAGACGGCGGGAGCCGAGCCGTCTCATCAGCACGGTGACGAGCGGGAACGACACCGCGGCGCCCGCACCGCAGGCCATCAGGAGCAGGCCGAGATCCGCCTCGGACAGGTCGAGCCGCGCCTTGAGCGTGGGCAGACGTGACGCCCACGTCCCGTACTGGAAGCCCAGGAAGCAGAAGAGCGCGGCGATCGCCAGCTGCGCCCTGCGGAACGGGTCGCGTACGCGGATCAGGTCGACGGGGCGCCGCCGCTCTCCGGTGGTGGCGGCCTGGTCCGCGGGACGCGGGCCGGTCTCGACGTCTTGGTGGGTCACTTCATACCGCCTTGGACATGTACACCGCGTTCGCCCCGTAGCTTCCGGGGAGCGCGATGTCGCGATGGGCCGCGTATCCGTTCGCCGACCAGAAGGTCTCGCTGCCCGCGACGGAGATGAGGGAGATGCGTTCGTGGGTCTTCGAGCGTGCGGTCGCCGTGAGGTGCTGCAGCAGCCGCTTCGCCAGCCCTCTGCCGCGCAGCCGTTCGGCGATGACGAGATCGTGCAGATGCAGATTGGGCGAGCGGAAGACGGTCTTCTCCGACCGGGTCAGATCGGGGTACTGGAACAGCGGGTAGGGCAGTGCCAGCAGATAGCCTGCCGTCCTGCGGTCGAGGCGCAGCACGAAGCAGGTGGCCGGTGAGGGCCGGGCCCGGGACTCCAGCGCGGCCCGCCCCTCCGAGAGGGCGTCGTCCGCGTACGTACTGGCTTCCAGCGCCGCGATGCTGCTCCAGTCGTCGGCGGTGATGTTGCGTATCTCGATGTCCGGGCTCATGACGGCAGCTCCTTCGCCGCCGGTGATCCGGTGCCGGCCGGCAGCCCGCGTATGACGGTGTACGGGAGCGGGCTGAAGCCGTTGAAGCCCTGTGTCGCGTAACTGGTGGCGTAGGCGCCGGACGACAGGACCCACACCGGGTCCCCCGAGGCGATGCCTTCGGGGACCTGGACGAGCCGGTGCTCATGGGCGTAGGCGTCGTCGCTGTCGCAGGTGGGGCCCGCGACCACGGCGGGCACGGTGGGCGCCCCCGGGTGGGAGGGGAAGACCAGGCGGTACTGGAGCTGGTCCATCTCGTACAGCCCGTTGAACTTGCCGCAGCTCAGATACAGCCAGTGCTGGCGTTCGCCGTTCAGCTGCTCCCGGGTGGACAGCCGGGCCACATGGGCACGGATGGCGCCCTGGTCGGCGACCAGATGGCGGCCCGGCTCCATGACGAAGTCCAGCGGGGCGGCGGACACCGCCCGCAGCTGCCGCATGCCCTCCCGGATCGCCGCGAAGATCTTGTCCAGCGGCGGGTCCAGCGGGCGGCCCCGGCTGTCGAGATAGCCGAGCGCGGGCAGCCCGCCGCCGAGATTGATGTGGTCGAGGTGGATCCCCCGGTCCCGCAGGTCCACCAGGACGGCGGCGAGCCGCCCGAACGCGCTCTCCCACGCCTCGGCGGTCATCTGCTGCGAGCCGACGTGCACGGAGAGCCCGGCGGGTGTCAGCCCCGCGCCCCGGGCCGACTCCAGCACGCGTACGGCATCGGTCCCCGAGCAGCCGAACTTCTTGCTGAGCCCCCAGAGCGCGCCGTCGCCACTGGTGGCCAGCCGGCAGAACACCCGCGCACCGGGGGCGTGGGCGGCGATGGCCGCCACGTCCTCCACGCTGTCGGTCGCGAAGTCCCGGACGCCGAGCCGGTACGCGTCCGCGATGTTCAGGTCGGACTTGATGGTGTTGCCGTAGTGGATGCGGCCGACCGGCACCCCGGTCCTGATGGCCCGCTCGATCTCGTGCGGGCCCGCCGCGTCGAACCCGGCGCCCTGCTCGGCCAGACAGTCGAGTACCTCGTCCACCGGGCAGGCTTTCATCGCGAACCGGACGGCCACGCCCGGCAGTTCCCAGGTCAGCGTCGTGTACCGCTCGCGGATTCCGCCGAGATCGAAGACGATCCGGTCGTCGGACGCCGCGGACAGTGCTTCCCGCAAGGGGGTGTTCAGATGCCTAGTGCTCATGGATGCCCGCTTCTCTGCTCACCCGTATCAGTGGTCCCCACGCCTGGATCAGCAGCGCGAAATCCTCCATGTCCTGCTGGGCCTCGTTCAGGAGCCGGTCGCCGCGTGCCGCCAGCAGGTCGGCGAACTCGGCGTACCGGCCGCCGAGTTTCCGGTAGGAGCGGCCGATGGTGCGCAGCCGCTCCTCGTTCTCCTCCCGGTCCAGCCAGCTGCTGTCCCCGACGAACTCGACGACCGTGTCGGCGCGGAGCCGCAGCTCGCCGTCGAGCAGTGCCTCGCCCGCCGCCGCAAGCCGCTCGTACACGGAGTTGAAATAGAGCATCGACAGGAAGAACTTCACCAACCGCAGCTGGTACGCCATGAATCCGGCGTCGGTGCGCCGTTCCCCGGTGTAGTAGTTCACGATGTGCCGGTTGTGCAGGACGCCCGGCAGCCCCGCGTCGTGGACCAGATGCATGAGGAAGTAGTCGCTGCCGATGGTGTCGGTGGCCGGCGGCAGCGGCACGCTCTCGTAGACATCGCGGTGGAAGCTGATGTTGCACATGTCCACCCGCATCGGGTCGACCGGGCCGACGACCGAGTGGTCCCCGGTGAACGGTTCGGTGCCCGCCCCGGTGAACGCCTCGGCGACCAGCTGGTCCTTTGCCTCGTCCGGCCACTCGCGCGGGGCCCAGAGACTGACGACGTCGTGGTAGACGGCCGGGTCGAGGCGCTGGATCTCGCCGATGTCGACGGACAGTTCACCCACGAAGGAGGCGCCGACCAGGGACACCGTCCGCTGTGCGTGGGCCGGGTCGAGCCGGGTCCCGGACACCCCGTCCACCGCGTCGAGCGCCCGCTTCCCGAGCGACATCAGCTCATGGTGGACGGGGAACACCGGCTCGCCGTCCAGCGTCTGATAGGTGCTGTCCGAGTCCCTGCGGTGCACGGAGTCGCAGCCGAGCGCGGCGGCGAACAGGAATGCGCGGTTCGTGCAGGCGCCGTACGACACCCCGGCGGGCAGCATCAGGTCGAGCAGCAGATCGGGCTTGGGCACATCGGCTTCACTGATCAACCGGCGCAGTAAGGAGCGCTGCTGTGCTTCGCCCAGATGGTGCACGATCACTTGCGGCGTCCCGGTGGGCCGGCCGGCCACGTCCGCGTGCCCGGCGAAGTCCCGCTCGTCCGACGAGTCCAGGATCAGCAGATGCGCTTCGACGCCGAAGTGGTCGGCCGCGTACCGCGCCTCGGCGCGCATCGCCGAAATCGTGTCGGCGCACGCCCTGTTGGTGGGAAGGGTCAGACAGATTCGGTGCATGCCAGTTCTCCGGTTGACCGCTCGGTGTTCCGGTCGCCCCAGGATTCGAGCCCCAGCAGCCGCGCGCCGAGGCCGCTCAGTTCGGCTGCGCCGTACCTGAGGGATTCGTGCCGGACGGCATCGCCGACCAGCGTCTTGTTCCAGTCCGGTGTGGAGAGGGTGCGCCAGGATTCGATCCGGGACTTCCGCATCTCCTGGTGGGACTCCAGCGCGGGCATCATCGAGAGGTACTGGACGGCGCGGACGCCGCTCTCCGAGATGTTGCGCGCGACCCCGTGGGCGAGCAGGCCGTTCCAGATCAGCAGATCGCCCGCCTCGAGTTCCGGCTGGACGACGGGGAACTCCGCGCGGTCGGTGCCGGGCCTGATCGGGTCCCGGCCGGCCGGCTGCGCGAGCTTCCACCGGTCGAACTGCCGGAACAGCTCGGGCGAGCACTGGAAGCCGCCCCGCTCCGGCTCGGTGTCGTTGAGCGCGATGATGCCCTGGACGCGCTGCGGCAGCACACTGAGCGTGGTGTCGACGTCCCAGTGCAGCTCGATGTCGAACCCCTCGTCCGTGGGCGCGATCAGCGCGCGGTCACGGTTCTTGATGTTCGGCGGGTTCAGATTGAGCCGGTCCAGGGTGACCCACAGCTCCTCGCAGTCCCACACGTCGGTGAACGCGTCGTGGACGCGCTGCGCCTGGCGGCTGTCCCAGATCAGCTGGTGGTGGTACGCCTCCACGAAACCGTAGATGTGCAGTTCCCGGTCCAGGTCGGAGCGGAACTCCCGGTCGGCGTACCAGGTGTCGGGCCGGTCGGGGTCGAGCCCCTGGAAGTCCCAGGTGAAGTCCAGCAGGCGCCGCGCGGCGGCAGCCGGTATCGCCTCCTTCACCACGACGTAGCCGTAGGTCTGCCAGAAGGCGAAGTCCTCCTCCGAAAGGACGCGCAGCGGCTGCGACTTCTTGATGTCGCGCAACGGTGTCTGCGCCAGGTACGCCTCCCCGTCCGTACTGAAATAGGGGATGTCCGATGCGGCTCGATACAGGTAGGGGTCGGACGTCGGCATGCAACCACTCCAGGTATGAGGTGCTGGTTCTGCTCTGAATGGATCGGGCGCGGCCGTGCGGCGGCGCGTCACGCGCGGCCGCAGCCGGGGGCGGGGCCGCGGGGAGGGTGCCG
>NZ_JAAGLN010000194.1 GCF_010548145.1 Streptomyces sp. SID10853 | reverse complement strand
CGGCGGCGGTGAGCGCGCCCGGTACGGCGGCGAGCCGTTCACCGACGACGATCACCGCGCCTTGCTCGCGGAGCGCTTCGGCGGCCCGCTGCCCGTCGGCGTCCAGGCCGACCCCGCCCGCGATGGCGTCCAGCCACTCGGTCTCGGTGCCGGGTGCGGCGGGCAGCAGCGTGCCGCCCGCCTTCGCCAGTCCGCGGGTGGCGTGGGTGGCGAGGGAGAAGGTGCGCTGCCCGTGCTTGCGGTGCGCCTTGCGCAGCCGCAGGAAGACGCCGGGTGCCTCCTCCTCGGACTCGAATCCGGCGAGCAGGACCGCGGGGGCCTGCTCAAGGGAGGTGTTGGTGACACCGCTGCCGTCGAGATCACGGCCGCGGCCGGCGACCCGGGCGGCCAGGAAGTCGGCCTCCTCGGCGGAGTGCACGCGGGCGCGGAAGTCGACGTCGTTGGTGTCGAGGGCGACGCGCGCGAACTTGGCGTAGGCGTACGCGTCCTCGACGGTGAGGCGGCCACCGGTCAGCACACCGGCCCGGCCGCGCGCCGCCGCCAGGCCGTTCGCGGCCCGCTCCAGCGCCTCGGGCCAGCTCGCCGGTTCCAGGACGCCGTCGTCGTTCCGTACCAGCGGGGTGGTGAGCCGGTCGGGGCGCTGGGCGTAGCGGAAGCCGAAGCGGCCCTTGTCGCAGAGCCACTCCTCGTTGACCTCGGGGTCGTTGGCGGCGAGCCGCCGCATGACCTTGCCGCGCCGGTGGTCGGTGCGGGTCGCGCAGCCGCCCGCGCAGTGTTCGCACACCGAGGGCGACGACACCAGGTCGAAGGGGCGGGAGCGGAACCGGTAGGCCGCCGAGGTCAGTGCGCCGACCGGGCAGATCTGGATGGTGTTGCCGGAGAAGTACGACTCGAACGGGTCGCCCTCGCCGATGCCGACCTGCTGGAGCGCGCCGCGCTCGATCAGGTCGATCATCGGGTCGCCGGCGATCTGGTTGGAGAAGCGGGTGCAGCGGGCGCAGAGCACGCACCGCTCGCGGTCGAGGAGCACCTGGGTGGAGATCGGTACGGGCTTCTCGAAGGTCCGCTTCTTGCCGTCGAACCGGGAGTCCGCGTTGCCGTGCGACATCGCCTGGTTCTGCAGGGGGCACTCGCCGCCCTTGTCGCAGACCGGGCAGTCCAGCGGGTGGTTGATGAGCAGCAGCTCCATCACACCGTGCTGGGCCTTCTCGGCGACCGGTGAGGTGAGGTGCGACTTGACGACCATGCCGTCGGTGCAGGTGATGGTGCAGGAGGCCATCGGCTTGCGCTGGCCCTCGACCTCGACGATGCACTGGCGGCAGGCGCCCGCCGGGTCGAGGAGCGGGTGGTCGCAGAAGCGCGGGATCTCGATGCCGAGCTGTTCGGCGGCGCGGATGACCAGGGTCCCCTTGGGGACGGAGATCGCAATGCCGTCGATGGTCAGCGACACCAGGTCCTCGGGCGGCACTGCTGCCTCGCCGCCCCCGGAGGGAGCACTGTCTGTCGTCACTGTCATGCGTTCACCTCCGAGGTGTGGCGGGGCTCGTCGGCCCAGACGGTCGACAGTTCCGGGTCGAGCGGGCAGCCCTTGCCGGTGATGTGCTGCTCGTACTCCTCGCGGAAGTACTTGAGCGAGGAGAAGATCGGCGAAGCGGCGCCGTCGCCGAGCGCGCAGAACGACTTGCCGTTGACGTTGTCGGCGATGTCGTTGATCTTGTCGAGGTCGGCCATCTCGCCCTTCCCGGCCTCGATGTCGCGGAGCAACTGGACGAGCCAGTAGGTCCCTTCGCGGCAGGGCGTGCACTTGCCGCAGGACTCGTGCGCGTAGAACTCGGTCCACCGGGTGACGGCCCGCACCACGCAGGTCGTCTCGTCGAAGCACTGGAGTGCCTTGGTGCCGAGCATCGACCCGGCGGCGCCCACCCCCTCGTAGTCCAGCGGGACGTCGAGGTGCTCGTCGGTGAACATCGGGGTCGAGGAGCCGCCCGGTGTCCAGAACTTGAGCCGGTGGCCGTGCCTGATCCCGCCGCTCATGTCGAGCAGCTGGCGCAGGGTGATGCCGAGCGGGGCCTCGTACTGTCCGGGGCTGGTGACGTGCCCGCTGAGCGAATACAGCGTGAACCCGGCGGACTTCTCGGTGCCCATCGACTTGAACCAGTCCTTGCCCCGGTTCAGGATCGCGGGAACCGACGCGATGGACTCGACGTTGTTCACCACAGTGGGACATGCGTAGAGCCCGGCGACAGCGGGGAAGGGAGGCCGGAGCCTGGGCTGGCCGCGGCGGCCCTCCAGGGAGTCGAGGAGTGCGGTCTCCTCACCACAGATGTACGCGCCCGCCCCCGCGTGCACGGTGACGTCGAGGTCGATTCCGCTGCCGAGGATGTCCTTGCCGAGGTAGCCCGCCTCGTACGCCTCACGGACGGCTTCGTGCAGCCGCCGCAGTACGGGGACGACTTCGCCGCGCAGATAGATGAAGGCGTGCGACGACCTGATCGCGTAGCAGGCGATCACGATGCCTTCGATGAGGGAGTGCGGGTTGGCGAAGAGGAGCGGGATGTCCTTGCAGGTCCCGGGCTCCGACTCGTCGGCGTTGACGACCAGGTAGTGCGGCTTGCCGTCGCCCTGCGGGATGAACTGCCACTTCATCCCGGTGGGGAAGCCCGCGCCGCCACGGCCGCGCAGGCCCGAGTCCTTGACGTAGGCGATGAGGTCGTCGGGCGCCATGGCGAGGGCCTTCTTCAGCCCCTCGTACCCGTCGTGCCGTTTGTACGTCTCCAGGGTCCAGGACTCCGGCTGGTCCCAGAAGGCCGAGAGGACCGGGGTGAGCAGCTTCTCGGGGCTGGTCTCGCCGTCGCCCTCGCCGTTTCCGCTGCCGTTGAGCTCGGTTGCCACGCTCATCACTCCCCCTCCTCGGTCACGGGGCCTGCCGGGTGCTCCGGGTCGGACGCCGAGGTCTTCTGTGGTGCGTCGTGCGAGCTGAGGTGCTCGGAGCCGGGCTGGGGAGGGGCCTTCGGGGAGCCGCCGCGCGGGGAGACCACGCGCGGCTGCGGTGCCTCGCCCTTCGCGAGCCGCAGGCCCACCAGCGACGCGTGTCCCGCGCCGCCGGTCGACTCGACCGCTCCGTCCCGGGCGTCGGGGAAGCCGGCCAGGATCCGGGAGGTCTCCTGGTAGGTGCAGAGCGGCGCGCCCCTGGTCGGGGTGACCTGCTGTCCGTCGCGGAGGTCGTCGACGAGCCGCTTCGCGGACTCGACGGTCTGGTTGTCGAAGAACTCCCAGTTGACCATCAGGACCGGTGCGAAGTCGCAGGCCGCGTTGCACTCGATGTGCTCCAGCGTGACCTTGCCGTCCTCGGTGGTCTCGCCGTCGCCGACGTCGAGGTGCTCGCGCAGCGCCGAGTAGATGGCGTCGCCGCCCATCACCGCGCAGAGCGTGTTGGTGCAGACGCCCACCTGGTAGTCGCCGCTCGGCTTGCGCCGGTACATCGAGTAGAAGGTGGAGACCGCGGTGACCTCGGCGGTGGTGAGGTCCAGTGCCTCGGCGCAGAACCGGACGCCGGTACGGGTGACGTACCCCTCCTCCGCCTGCACCAGGTGCAGCAGCGGCAGCAGTGCCGACCTGCTGCCCGGGTAGCGGGCGATGATCTCCTTGGCGTCCGCGTCGAGCCTGGCGCGTACGTCGGCCGGGTAATCGGGGGCGGGGAGCTGGGGCATGCCCAGACTCGTCGGGGCGGCCGGTGCCGCCGGAGCCGCCGAATGCGCTTCCGTCATCGGTCGACGCCTCCCATCACGGGGTCGATGGACGCGACGGCCACGATGACGTCGGCGACCTGGCCGCCCTCGCACATCGCCGCCATCGCCTGGAGATTGGTGAAGGACGGGTCGCGGAAGTGGACCCGGTAGGGGCGGGTGCCGCCGTCCGAGACCATGTGGACGCCCAGTTCGCCCTTGGGCGACTCGACAGCGGTGTACGCCTGTCCGGCCGGGACCCGGAAGCCCTCGGTCACCAGCTTGAAGTGGTGGATCAGGGCCTCCATGGAGGTGCCCATGATGTTCTTGATGTGGTCGAGCGAGTTGCCGAGTCCGTCCGGGCCGAGCGCGAGCTGCGCGGGCCAGGCGATCTTCTTGTCGGCGACCATGACCGGGCCCGGCTCCAGCCGGTCCAGGCACTGCTCGACGATCCGCAGCGACTGGCGCATCTCTTCGAGGCGGACCAGGAAGCGGCCGTACGAGTCGCAGGTGTCCGCGGTCGGCACGTCGAACTCGTAGTTCTCGTAGCCGCAGTACGGGTCGGACTTGCGCAGGTCGTGCGGGAGGCCGGCGGCGCGCAGGATCGGCCCGGTCGCACCGAGCGCCATGCAGCCGGCCAGGTCGAGATAGCCGACGTCCTGCATACGCGCCTTGAAGATCGGGTTGCCGGTGGCGAGCTTGTCGTACTCCGGCAGGTTCTTGCGCATCGTCTTGAGGAACTCGCGCAGCTGGTCCACGGTGCCGGGCGGCAGGTCCTGGGCCAGCCCGCCGGGCCGGACGAACGCGTGGTTCATCCGCAGCCCGGTGATCAGCTCGAAGATGTCGAGGACGAGTTCACGGTCCCGGAAGCCGTAGATCATGATCGTCGTCGCGCCCAGCTCCATACCGCCGGTGGCGATGGCCACCAGGTGCGAGGAGAGCCGGTTGAGCTCCATCAGCAGGACCCGGATGACCGAGGCGCGGTCGGGAATCTGCTCCTCGATGCCGAGCAGCTTCTCGACGCCGAGGCAGTACGCCGTCTCGTTGAAGAACGGCGTCAGATAGTCCATGCGCGTGACGAAGGTGGTGCCCTGCGTCCAGGTCCGGTATTCGAGGTTCTTCTCGATACCGGTGTGCAGATAGCCGATGCCGCAGCGGGCCTCGGTGACGGTCTCGCCGTCGATCTCCAGGATGAGCCGGAGCACACCGTGGGTGGACGGGTGCTGCGGCCCCATGTTGACGACGATGCGCTCGTCGTCGGCCTTGGCCGCGGACTGGACGACCTCGTCCCAGTCGCCGCCGGTGACTGTATATACAGTCCCCTCGGTCGTCTCGCGGGCCGATGCGGCCGAGGCGCGGGGAGCTTCGCTGGAAGTGGTCATCAGGTGTACGACCTCCGCTGGTCCGGAGCAGGAATCTGGGCGCCCTTGTACTCGATGGCGATCCCGCCCAGGGGGTAGTCCTTGCGCTGCGGGAAGCCCTGCCAGTCGTCCGGCATCATGATCCGGGTGAGGGCGGGGTGGCCGTCGAATTCCAGGCCGAAGAAGTCGTAGACCTCGCGCTCGTGCCAGTCGTTCGTCGGGTAGACGGTGACCAGCGACGGGATGTGCGGGTCCGCGTCCGGCGCGCTGACCTCCAGGCGGATCAGCCGGCCGTGGGTGACCGAGCGCAGGTGGTAAACCGCGTGCAGTTCGCGGCCCTTGTCGCCGGGGAAGTGCACGGCGCTGACGCCGGTGCACAGCTCGAAGCGCAGGGCCGGGTCGTCGCGCAGCGTCCGCGCCACGGTCACCAGGTGCTCGCGGTCGATGTGGAAGGTGAGTTCGTCCCGGTCGACGACCGTCTTCTCGATGGCGTTCTCCGGGACGAGCCCCAGCTCCTCCAGGGCGCCCTCCAGCTCGTCGGCGACCTCGTCGAACCAGCCGCCGTAGGGGCGGTTGGTGGCGCCGGGCAGGGCCACCGTCCGTACGAGACCGCCGTATCCGCTGGTGTCGCCGCCGTTGCGGGCGCCGAACATCCCCTTGCGTACGCCGATGACCTCACCGGCTTCGTCGCGCGGGGCGGGCGCCGCGCCGTTCTGCTCGCGCTGCTCTTCGTCGCCGCTCACCGCAGCAGCCCCTTCATCTCGATCGTCGGGAGCGCCTTGAGGGCCGCCTCCTCCGCCTCGCGGGCCGCTTCCTCCTGGTTGACCCCGAGCTTGGTGCCCTGGATCTTCTGGTGAAGCTTGAGGATGGCGTCCATCAGCATCTCGGGACGCGGTGGGCAACCGGGCAAATAGATATCAACCGGGACGATATGATCTACACCCTGAACAATTGCGTAATTATTGAACATACCGCCTGAAGACGCACAAACCCCCATGGAAATAACCCACTTGGGGTTGGGCATCTGGTCGTAGACCTGCCGCAGGACGGGCGCCATCTTCTGGCTCACCCGCCCTGCCACGATCATCAGGTCCGCCTGCCGCGGCGAACCGCGGAAGACCTCCATGCCGAACCGCGCGAGGTCGTAGCGGCCCGCACCTGTCGTCATCATCTCGATGGCGCAACAGGCGAGGCCGAAGGTGGCCGGGAAGACGGAGGACTTCCGCACCCAGCCGGCGGCCTGTTCGACGGTGGTCAGCAGAAATCCGCTCGGCAGCTTCTCTTCGAGTCCCATGGTGTGCTCCTCAGCCCCTCAGTCCCATTCCAGACCGCCGCGCCGCCACACATACGCGTAGGCGACGAAGACGGTGAGCACGAAGAGCAGCATCTCGACGAGCCCGAAAAGCCCCAGGGAGTCGAAGGTGACCGCCCAGGGGTAGAGGAAGACGATCTCGATGTCGAAGACGATGAAGAGCATCGCCGTCAGGTAGTACTTGATGGGGAAACGGCCGCCTCCGGCCGGCGTGGGTGTCGGTTCGATACCGCACTCGTACGCCTCGAGCTTCGCCCGGTTGTAGCGCTTGGGACCGGTAAACGTGGCCATGACCACGGAGAAGATCGCAAACCCTGCCCCGAGGGCGCCGAGCACGAGGATGGGCGCGTAGGCATTCACGCTCCTCGCTCCTTCCAGTCGTCCTTGACCGTTGGACCGCATCGGGCCGGCTCGTCCGCCTCGCTCCCCCGCCGTCCTGACGAAGATCGCGAATATGTGAAGCAGGTCACAAGCCCGACTGCCCCGCATCCTATGCCCGCCGGTCTGTGATCTGCGACACGGGGTACGACAACGCCTTTGTGATCTCCACCACCTGACGAAGGATCATCAAGTCGGATGACCGGTGATCTTCATACGTGAAGCGCCCGAGTGGTCACGAGACGTGACATCTCACTGAGTTACCGCTGGTCGAGAGCGTGCGCCACTATCAAGTGGTGGCCTCTACATGCAAATTGGCGATGGACACGGATGGGTGATATCGCCCTTCCGGCTCCGCAGGGAGCGGCCCCCGGCGGTCACGGGAGGCGCGTGCACGCGTTCACGAGCTCCCCCGGGAGCCATCCGGAACCCCTCCGGAAGTTCCCCCGGATGTTCCCCCGGGGCTCCGGGAAAGAGGGGGGCTCATGGCCGCGGTCGCGGACGCAGCACCGGCGCCCTCCGGTTCGCGGCACTCATGTGACCTGCCTCACCAGGGTCGGGTACCGGAGAAACAGGGCTTGGCCAACCTCGTGAACGGATGGTAGGCGTCGGGCAATTCGGGCGTATTGCAGAAAGCCCATGATCACGCCCTTGATCGCGGGTGCCCGTATTGCCCGTTTCGGCGTCAATAAAGGCCGCAGGCAACCGGAATGAACTGTTCCAGTCGTAACTGTGGCGCAACACACGTTTGTTGAAGCCACCCCGGAATGCCTGATAGCGGTAGTGCTCATGTCCCACACCGCTCACATACCCAGCCACCGGAAGCCCCGCCGCAGCAGCGCAGCCAAGACCGCGCTCCGCGCCGGAGTTGCCGGTGGCGTTCTCAGCACCATCGCAGTGGCGGGTGCAGCTGGTTCGGCGAACGCGGCCGAGCCGGTGAACGAGAGCACCATCCAGATGCCCACCCTCAGCGCGGCCCAGGTCGCCGACGTCACGGAGCAGGTCGCCGCCGACCTGCAGCAGCAGGCCCAGCAGGACACCGCGGCCCAGGACGCCGCCAAGGCGGCCAAGAAGGCCCACGCGGAGGCCGTGCACAAGGCGGAGGCCAAGAAGAAGGCCGAAGCGAAGGCCAAGGCCGAGGCCAAGGCGAAGGCTGACGCCGCCGAAGCCGCGCGCGCCTCGCGTTCGACCTCCCGTACGGCCCTGCACGCCGTCACCACCGCCGCGAGCACGTCCTCCAGCTCCTCGGTGGGCTCCGGCTCCGTCGCGTCCATCGTGAGCTTCGTGAAGTCCCACATCGGTGACGCGTACGTCATGGGCGGCACCGGCTCCAGCTCCTGGGACTGCTCGGGTCTGGTCCAGGCCGCGTACAAGAACGTGGGTGTCGACCTCCCCCGCGTCTCCCAGGGCCAGTCGACCGCGGGCACCCAGGTCTCGCTGAGCAACCTGCAGCCCGGCGACATCCTCTACTGGGGCAGCGCGGGCAGCGCGTACCACGTGGCCATCTACGTCGGCGGCGGCCAGTTCGTCGGCGCGCAGAACCCGAGCACCGGTGTGGTCGAGCGCCCGCTGGACTACGACCAGCCGACCGGCGCGGTCCGCGTCCTCTGAGCGAAGCCCCCTCTGTTCCACAGCACTTCTGATCAACCGCGCATGTGATCAACCGCGCCCGGCCGCCCCGGCCGCGCGTGCAGCTCCGGCCGAAGGGCCGCCACTCCCCCGCTCGGGGGTGGCGGCCCTTCGTCGTGGGCGGCGGAGCGGTCCCGTCGTTTCGCTGCCCGGCGCGGCCGGGGCGCGGGCATACGCTGCTGGGCCGGAGCAGATGGTGGCCACCAGACAGCGGTTCAGCCGGAGGTAGCGATGCGTCAGACCAATCTCACCGGGGAATCGGCCGGCTACGTCAGTGCCCGCGAGGAGCTGCGGCAGGCCGAGATCGAGCTGATGCGCCACCGCGAGCGCGTCGCCGCCCTGCGCCGTGCGCTGCCGCCGGGCCCTGTCGTCGACGACTACGTCTTCCAGGAGGGCCCGGCCGATCTGCGGGCGGGCGACGCCCCGGAGCGGACCGTGCGCCTGGGTGAACTGTTCACCGGGCCCGGGCGGGACCTGATCGTCTACCACCTGATGTACGGCAAGAAGCAGACCGAGCCGTGCCCGATGTGCACGATGTGGATCGACGGGTTCGACGCGGTGGCCCAGCACGTAGCGCGGAACGCCGATCTCGTGATCGTCGCCGCGGCCGGCCTGCCCGCGCTCCGCGCGCACGCACGGGACCGGAACTGGACGAATCTGCGTCTGCTCAGCGCCGGGTCGAGCACGTTCAAGTACGACCTGGGCAGCGAGGACGCCGAGGGCGTCCAGGACTCGACGGTGTCGGTGTTCACCCGCGACGACGACGGGCAGGTACGCCACGTCTACTCGGCCCACCCACGGATGGCCGACGACATCGACCAGCGGGGCATCGACCTGCTCAGCCCGGTGTGGCACCTCCTCGACCTCACTCCCCGGGGCCGGGGCGACTGGTTCGCTGCGCTGCGGTACTAGGACAGCCGGCGCATCCGGCCCCCTGGGTCACGCCCCGTTGATGCGGGCGGTGATGCGGTCCAACAGGGGCACGCAGTCGCGCAGTTGACCCCGCTCGTCGCCGTCGAGTGCCTCGTGGATGGCGGTGTTGAGCCAGGTGGCGCGCCGGGTGCGCTCCTGCTGGAGGCGGGTGCGCCCGGTGTCGGTGAGGTGCAGCAGGAGCTTGCGCCCGTCGTCGGCGTGCGGTTCGGCGCGCACCGAACCGCCGGCGATGAGTTCCTTGACGGACTTGGCGGCGGACTGATGCGTCACTCCGCGCCGGTGCGCGAGGTCGGCCGTGGTCTGCGGGCCGCTCCGGTCGAGATGGCCGAGGACGGCGGCCTCTCCCGGGGGCATGGCGTCAACGGTCCGCACGGCGCGGACCAGTTCCCCGATCGCCCGTCGCAGGTCTTCGGCCAGCGCGTCGTCTTCCATGGCCCCACCCTAGCGGAAACCATACAACCAATCTGTACAACTTGGTTGTATGGTTTTGGGGATGCCTGAGGAGGCCCGTATGCAGCTCACCAAGTTCGGCCACGCCTGCGTCCGTATCGAGAAGGACGGCCGCCGCCTGACCGTCGACCCCGGGGGTCTGACCGGACCGGAAGCACTCGACGGCGTCGACGCCGTCCTGGTCACCCACGAACACTTCGACCACTTCTCCGAGGAGGTGCTCCGCAGGGCCGCCAGGGACAATCCCGCCCTGCGCATCTGGGCCAACACCGCGGTCGCCGAGCGGCTGGACGGCCTCGGCGGGAGAGTCACCGCCGTCGGAGAGGGAGCGGCGTTCACGGCGGCCGGCTTCGACGTGGCCGTACTCGGCACCTGGCATGCGGTCATCCACCCGGACATCCCGCGCGTCGGCAACGTCGGATTCCTCATCGACGAGGCGCTCTTCCACCCCGGAGACGCCCTCACCGTGCCGGAGACCGCCGTCGACACCCTGCTGCTGCCCGTCCACGGCCCGTGGTCCACCACCGGGCAACTGATCGACTACGTACGCGAGGTGGGCCCGCGGCAGGTCTGCGCCATCCATGACGGCGCCCTCAACGACGTCGGCACCGCCATGGTCGGCGGCTTCCTGGGCGCCAACGGCCCCGGTGCCGTCGCCCGCTACCACCAGCTGCCCGTCGGCGCGTCCCTGGCGACGGGCCCGGAGTCCACCGGCTGACCGCCGGCGGGACATCGCCTGCGCTTCTCCCACTGACAGGGATTCCGCCGTGTCCTCCGCCCGTACCCGCCGCATACTGTCGCGGCCCGTCCGTCCGTACGCCGAGAGGAGCCAGCGATGCCGTCACCGTCCGCCGCACCGTCGAGCCCGAGCCTTGCCGAGCGTGTTGCCCGGCTGGAGGCCCGGCAGGAGATCGAAGAGCTGAAGTACCGCTATCTGCGCGCTTGCGACCACAAGGGCCCCGAGGAGTTCCGGGCCTGCTTCGTGCGTGAGGGCGCCGACATCGATTACGGGGAACTGGGCGCCTTCGCCACCGTCGATGAGCTCGTCACCCTCTTCAGCCGGATCGCGCTGGCCCGCGGCAGCGCGGGCCACATCGTCCTGGACATGCACCACGGCCTGCACCCGCAGATCACCTTCCGCTCCCCCACCGAGGCCACCGGCCGCTGGACGCTGCGCTTCCGGCAGCTCAACCTCGCCGACGAGACCGAGCGGGTGATGTGCGGTGAGTACGACGACCGTTACGTCGTCGAGGACGGCGCATGGCGTCTGGCCAAGCACCACTTCCGCACCCTGTGGTCACTGAGCCGCCCCCTGCCCCAGGGGTACGCCGTCGACCAGGGAGGGCTCCAGTGACAGAGACCCCCACCCGCGTCGCACTGGTCACCGGCACCGGCCGGGGCGTCGGCCGGGGCATCGCCACCGCTCTCGGCGCGCACGGCTGGACCGTGTACGTCACCGGCCGGGGCGAGCCGGGCCCCGGCAGCCCGCAGGCCGAGACCGCCCGCCGGGTCACAGCGGCCGGCGGCGAGGGCGTCGGCCTGCGCTGCGACCACCGCGACGACTCACAGATCGAGGCGCTGATCGCGCGGATCACCGGTGAGCGAGGCCGGCTCGACCTGCTGGTCAACAACGTATGGGCGGCGCCCGACGGTATGGGCGGGTTCGACGAGCCGTTCTGGACCCGGCCCGTCTCCGACTGGGAACCGCTGGTCGGCATCGGGCTGCGCGCCCACTATGTCGCCTCGGTGCACGCGGCCCGGCACATGGTGGCCCGCGGCAGCGGTCTGATCGTCAACATCTCCTCGTTCGGCGCCCGGGCCCCGCTGCACTCGGTGCTCTACGGCATCTCCAAGGCGGGTCTGGACAAGATGGCCGCCGACATGGCGCACGAACTGCGCGCGGCGGGGGTGTCGGCACTCTCCCTCTGGCCCGGCCTGGTGCGTACGGACGGGCTGGTGGAGGCCGGAGTGACGGAGGTGGCCGGGTTCCGCCTGGCGGACGCCGAGTCACCCGAGCTCGTCGGTTCCGTCGTCGCCCGCCTGGCGGACGACAGCCGGCTGCCGGAGCGCAGCGGGCACACCCATGTCGTCGCCGAACTCGCCGAGGAGTACGGAGTGACCGAGCCCGACGGCCGTCGCGCCACCTCCCACCGTGCGGCCTTCGGCGGTGGCCCGCTGTACTGAACCGGCGCCCGGCCGTGGCGTGTTGTGCTCCTGTCGTTCACGGGGCCGCTTCGAGCGTGAACCACACGGACGTGGACCCGGGCACGGGGTCGCCGCTGGCTCCGGTTCCCCAGCGGGCCGCGAGGGCTTCCACCAGGACCAGGCCGCGGCCGTGTTCGCCGCAGGGGATGTGATCCCGCGCCAGGGCAGCGACACGGGGTCGTCGTCCGTCACGTACACCGCCACGTGTTTCGGAGGCAGTCGGTGCTCGACAGGGAAGATCCGCCCGAATTCGGAGCCATCGTGCACGAAGCGGCGCTGCGCATGCGGGTGGGTGGGCGCAAAGTCGCCCGCGAACAGTTGCAGCACCTCGCGGAGGCGACGGAGCGGCCGAACGTGACCGTGCAGGTGATCCCGTTCGCCATCGACCGGTTCATCGACATCACCCAGACCGTGCTGTACGCAGGCGGGGTGGTCCCGCAACTGGACACGGTGCACATCGACACCCCGATCCGCGGGCTCTGCCTGGACGCCGCTGCGGATGTCCACAGATACCGACTGCAACTCGACGTCGCGAGGCAAGCCTCACTGGAGCCGGCGGAGTCACGCGGCTTCATTCACCACATCGCACGGGACATGTGAGAATCCGCAGCATGGACGCAGCAATTGAGCGGCAGGAGTCACCCTTCTCCAACGGCCAGGAACAGTGTGTCGAGATCGCCGAGCACGACGGCGAGATCCTGATGCGCGAGAGCGACGACCCGAGCGCGGTCACCGCCAGCTGAGGAGAGTGCGAGACCATGGACCGTACGTACGACATCGTCCTCGTCGGTGCGACCGGCTTCGTCGGGGCCCTGACCGCCGACTACCTGGCCCGCCACGTCCCCGACGGGTGCCGCTGGGCGCTGGCCGGGCGGAATGCCGAGAGCCTGCGCGCACTGCGGAACCGGCTCGCGGAGAGCGTCCCGTCGGCCGCCGACGTGCCCCTGCTCCACGTCGACGTGCACGATCCCGCCACCGTGCGGGAAGCCGCCCGCTCCACCCGGGTCCTCGCCACGACCGTCGGCCCCTACGTCCAGCACGGCCTCGGTGCCGTCGCCGCCTGCGCCGACGCCGGAACCGACTACGTCGACCTCACGGGCGAGCCGGAGTTCGTCGACACCGCGTACGTCCGGCACCACGCCCGCGCGCTGGAGACCGGGGCCCGGCTGGTGCACGCCTGCGGGTTCGACTCCGTACCGCATGACCTCGGCGTCCAGTTCACCGTGGAGCAGTTGCCGGAGGGCGTACCGCTGCGCATCGACGGTTTCGTACGCACCAACGCCGCGCCGTCCGGCGGCACGCTCGCCTCCACCCTCACCGCGCTGTCCCGGGGGCGGCAGACGATCCGTGCGGCGCGCGAGCGCCGGCAGGTCGAGCCCTGGCCTTCGGACCGTCGTATCTCCACCCCGGTCGGGGCGAGGTTCGCCCCTGAGGTCGGCGCCTGGGCGCTTCCGCTGCCCACCATCGACCCCCAGGTGGTGTCGCGTTCGGCCGCCGCGCTCGACTCCTACGGCCCCGACTTCCGCTACCGCCACTTCGCGGCGGTCCGCCGGCTGCCGGTCGCCATCGGCGCGGTGGCGGGTGTGGCCGGGGTGGCGGCTGTCGCCCAGCTGCCGGCGGCCCGGCGCTGGATCTCCGGCCGGCTCGCGCCGG
>NZ_JAAGLN010000193.1 GCF_010548145.1 Streptomyces sp. SID10853 | reverse complement strand
CGGCTGCCCGGACCGTGTGCCGGTGGTGGTGGACGGCTTCGGCTGCCCCGCTGTGGTGGACGGCGCGGTGGGGCGGGAGTCCGCCGTCCCCGAGGGGGATGCGGATGCGGATACGGACGTGGAGGGCGGGGGTGGCTGGACCGGGGCGTCGGGGGCGCTCGTCATCACGTCGGGCAGGGCCTGGTCCTCCGCGGGGCCGTCCGGCGAGAACAGCCCGGCCGCGAACGCCGCGCCGCCCAGCACGGCTACCGCGGCCACCCCGCCGGCGATCACGGTGAAGGGTCTTCGCCGCCGCGCGGACGGCCGGGGCTCTCCGACTGGGGCCGCCTGTGACGGCTCTGTTTCCCCCGGCCCTGTTCCCACCGGCCCGGGCCCCGTCGGCGCCGACCCGGTCCCCACCTGCTCCGGCCCCGGCCCGGTCCCCAACGGCGCCGGCCGTACGTGTCCCGGCATCGGCTCCACCGGCCCCGGCCGTACGTGTCCCGGCGCCGACTCCACCTGCTCCGGCCCTGGCCCTACCGGTGCCGGCCCAGGTCCCACCAGACCCGGCCCAGGTCCCACCGGCGCCGGCCCAGTCCCCACCGGTGCTGGTCCCGGCCCCGCCTGTCCCGGCCCCGCCTGCCCCGGCCCCGCCTCTCCCGGCCACCTCGTTTCTGTCGGCCCCGGTTCCTGCCCCACCGGCGCCGGCCCTGGCGTTACCTGCCCTGGCCCAGGCCCCACCTGTCCCGGCCCCCGCCCCGGCTCCTGCTCCTGCTCCACCGCGCTCGCCCTCGTCACCCGCACGGCGGCGGACGGTGTCTCCGGGTACGCGGCCCCCACCACGTCGTCCAGCGGATCCGGCGGCGGATCAGGCAGCCGTACATAGGGCCGTACACGCAGCGGATCGAAATCCTCATGGCTCACTGTGGCCACCCCCCTTGACTCGTGCCCTCGAACTCGCGCCCCTTGGACTCGCGGCGATTATGCCGCAGCACCAGGATGGGAGACATGGCTCAGGAAACCCCGGCACCCCCGGCAGCGCCGGTGGCGGCCGACGGGCAACCCCAGCGGTCCGTCCTCGTGGCGATCGGCGCCCTGCTGCTCGGAATGCTCCTCGCCGCCCTCGACCAGACGATCGTCTCGACCGCGCTCCCCACGATCGTCAGTGACCTCGGCGGCATGGAGCATCTGTCCTGGGTGGTCACGGCGTACATGCTGGCCTCGACCGCCGCCACACCTCTCTGGGGCAAGCTCGGTGACCAGTACGGCCGCAAGAAGCTCTTCCAGACGGCCATCGTCATCTTCCTGATCGGCTCCGCGCTGTGCGGTGTCGCGCAGAACATGCCGCAGCTCATCGGCTTCCGCGCACTCCAGGGCCTCGGCGGCGGTGGCCTGATGGTGCTGTCGATGGCGATCGTCGGCGACATCGTCCCGCCCCGCGAACGCGGCAAGTACCAGGGACTGTTCGGTGCCGTCTTCGGCGCGACGAGTGTGCTGGGCCCGCTGCTCGGTGGGCTCTTCACCGAACACCTCACCTGGCGCTGGGTGTTCTACATCAACCTCCCCATCGGCGTGATCGCGCTCGGTGTCATCGCCGCCGTGCTGCACATCCCGGTCCGCTCGACGAAGCACACCATCGACTACCTCGGTACGTTCCTCATCGCGTCCGTCGCCACCTGTCTGGTGCTCGTCGCCTCGCTCGGCGGTTCCACCTGGGCCTGGGCCTCGGCGCCGATCATCGGCCTCGCGGTGCTGGCCGTCGTCCTGCTCGCCCTGTTCGTGTACGTCGAACGGGGCGCCGCCGAACCCGTACTGCCCCTGAAGCTCTTCCGCATCAGGACCTTCGTGCTCTGCTCGCTCATCAGCTTCATCGTCGGTTTCTCGATGTTCGGCGCGATGACCTATCTGCCGACCTTCCTCCAGGTCGTCCAGGGCGTCTCACCGACCATGTCCGGCGTGCACATGCTCCCGATGGTGTTCGGCCTGCTGCTCTCCTCGACCGCGTCCGGCCAGATCGTCAGCCGCACCGGCCGCTGGAAGGTCTTCCCGATCGCCGGGACGGGCATCACCGCGATCGGTCTCGCACTGCTGCACCGGCTGACCGAGCACAGTTCCACCTGGTCGATGAGTATCAGCTTCTTCGTGTTCGGCCTGGGACTCGGCCTGGTCATGCAGGTCCTGGTCCTGGTCGTGCAGAACGCCGTGAGCTACCAGGACCTCGGCGTCGCCACCTCGGGCGCGACCTTCTTCCGCTCCATCGGGGCGTCCTTCGGCGTGGCCATCTTCGGCACCATCTTCACCACCCGGCTGCACGGCAAACTCAGCGACGCCCTGGCCGGCCGGCCGCTGCCGCCCGGGGTGAGCGCGGGCAGTCTCCAGGCCGACCCGCGTGCCATCGCGGCCCTCCCGCCGCAGCTGCGCCCGCGCGTGCTGCACGCGTACGCCTCGTCCATCACCGACGTGTTCCTGTACGCGGTGCCCGTGGTGCTGCTCGCCTTCGTCGTCGCCTGGTTCCTCAAGGAGGACAAGCTGCGCGGCTCGGTCACCACCCCGGAGGTCACCGAGACGCTCGCCTCCAACCCGGTCCAGCGGTCGTCGTACGACGAGGTGATGCGGGCCCTCTCGGTGCTCGGCAGCCGGGAGGGGCGGCGCGAGATCTACGAGACGATCACCGCGAAGGCGGGCTACGACCTGCTCCCCGCCACGAGCTGGCTGCTGCTGCGCATCAAACGCCACGGCCTGGTCGAACCGGCCCAGCTGGCCGAGACCGCTCCGGTCCCGCTGCGCGCCATCACGGAAGCGGCCCGGCAGGCGGAGGAGCGTGGCCTCGCCGTACGCGAAGGGGTGCAGCTCGCGCTGACCGACCCGGGTGTGAACGTCGCGGCTCGGCTCGCCAAGGCCCGCGAGGAGTCCCTCGCCGAACTGCTCGGCGACTGGTGGGGCCCGGAACGGCCCACCGATCTGGTCGTCCTGGTGGAGGAGCTGAACGGTGAGCTGTGCGGCTCGGACGCCGAATGGCCGCGCGAGCACGAACAGCGGCCGGTGTGACGCCCCGGCCCACCCGGCGCCGCCTGTCCTGACGGCCGGGGCCGCAGGCCTCCCTGCCGCAGGTCTTTCTCGCTACAGGTCCTTCCCGCCGCAGGCCCTTCCCGCTACAGGTCCTTCCCGCCGCAGGCCCTTCCCGCTACAGGTCTTTTCCGTACCAGATTTCCCTGTACGGGCCGGTCGTGTACGCCGGTATCTCCCGGTAACCCTGGCGTACGTAGAGCCCCCGCGCCTCGACGAGATCGAGCCGGGTGTTCAGCACCATCCTCTCCGCCCCGAGCTGCCGTGCCGCGTCCTCCAGCGTGCTGAGCAGCAGCTTGCCGCCGCCGGTGCCGCGCTGTCCGGGGCGGGTGTACACCCGGGTGAGCTCGGCGGTCGCCGGGTCGAGCAGCAGCACCCCGCCACAGGACGCGGGTTTGCCCTCGTGCCGGCCGACCAGGAACGCCCCGGTGGGGAAGACCAGTTGCTCGACGCCGTCGTCGGCCAGCCCGTCGTCGATCTCCTGCTCGGTGGCGGGCCGCCGCCAGTAACGGCCGGCCACCTCGTCGTAGTAGGAGCGCCGCAGCGCGTATGCGTCAGGGGTGTCGAAGGGCTCGGGGGCCACGATCCAGGTCACCGGAGGCATTGTGGCCGCGGAGCCGTCGTTTGGCACCTGAATTCCGGGACACTCGAACGGCGTACGAATAACGGTCCGTTCGCGAGAAGGAAGGCACTCATCATCATGCCCACAGTCCTGATCGTCGCGGTGATCGTGGTGTTCGTCGCTGTCGTCGCCGCTTTTCTGTACGTCGGGCCCGGCAGGGGAACACGCCGCGGCAGCCTGAGGCGCCGCTTCGGCCCCGAGTACGACTGGGTGCTGGCACGTCATGACGGCAATGCCAGAGCCGCGGAGGCGGAGCTCGGTGAGCGGGTGAAGCGGCACGGCTCACTGGAGGGACGTCCGCTGACCCCCGAGACGCGGGAACGGTTCGTGTCCCGGTGGACCGGGCTCCAGGAACAGTTCGTCGACTCACCGCGGCAGGCGGCCGCCGAGGCCGAGCGGCTCGTCGGCGCACTCGCGCAGGAGCGCGGATTCCCGGCTCCCGAGGACCGCGAGAACCAGGTCGACGCGCTGTCGGTGCACCACCCGCACCAGGTGAACGGCTACCGCACGCTGCACAGTTCGGTGGCGGACGGCGCGGGCACCGAGGACCTCAGGGCCGCGCTGCTCGAAGCGCGCGGCCTCTTCGGTGAGCTGGTGGCCACCCGGGAACACGATCCGGACCGCGGGGCCGAGCGGGTCCGGGGAGGGAGCGCGTAATGGCGTACGAACAGGAACTACCCGAGCGACAGGATGTACCGGGCCCGGACGTGCGGGTCCCGGACGTACGGGGTGACGGCTTCGAAGCGGGTACGGCCGACGGGCACGAGGCCGTGCCGGTGCCGGACTCCGTCGCCG
Source organism: Streptomyces sp. SID10853 (assembly GCF_010548145.1). Taxonomy (GTDB): domain Bacteria; phylum Actinomycetota; class Actinomycetes; order Streptomycetales; family Streptomycetaceae; genus Streptomyces. The sequence continues at coordinate 9,111 of NZ_JAAGLN010000193.1, read as the reverse complement.
AGGCGGGCGTGGAGCCCGCGGCGGACGTGCGGGGGAGCGGTTTCGAGACCGAGGAGGCGGGCCGGCATGCGACGACCGCGCACGCCTCGGGCCATGACACCGGCCCGTCGGACGCCGGGCCGTCCGGCACCGGCACAGACCCCGGCACCGGGTCCGCCGGTCAACTCATCTCCGCCGACGAGCGCGAGAAGCTGGAGCGCCGTCTGCACGGAGCCGTCAGCGGCTTCGTGGACGCGCCGAGGAGAGCGGTCGAGCAGGCCGACCGGGTCCTCGACGAGACGGTGACGAGGGTGACCGCCCTCCTCGCCGAGCAGTCCGACAGCCTGCGGATGTCCTGGCACGGAAAGGACGGGTCGCCCGCCACCGAGGAACTGCGGCTCGCGCTCCGCACCTACCGCGAGGTGACGGAGCGCTTGCTGAAGCTCTGACCCGTAGCCCTGACCGGCAGCTCCGACCAGCGGCTCTGATCAGCCGTTCTTCGGGGCGGCCTGCTGGACGACCTCGAAGGACCACAGGGTCGAGCCGGAGGCGGCGGGCTTGGGACGCTCGCCGCCCTCGCCGCCGCCCGCGTGGGCGCCGCGCATGGACGTCGACATCCACTTCTCGAAGTCGGCCTCGGTGGCCCAGCGGGTGTAGACGAGGTACTGGTCGGTCCCCTCGACCGGGCGCAGCAGCTCGAACCACTCGAAGCCGTCGGAGTTCTCCACGGATCCCGCGCGGGAGGCGAACCGCTTCTCCAGCACCTCGCGCTGCTCGTCGGGCACAGTCAGGACATTGATCTTCACGATGCTCATATCGCCCATCCTGCCGTACCCGATGCCCGCCCGTGCGGGGTGGGTCGGGCCGTCGGGCCGGCCAACCCCTGGGCCACGCCGAATCCGTAGCAGCAGCGGCGGATCAGCGGCGCGAATCGGAAGAGGGGATCAGCGGCGCGGATCAGGAGAGTGGTGGCGGCGCGTGCACCGGCGGCGGAGGCACCACCGGGCGGCGCCGCCGGGCCGACACCAGCAGCAGGGCGGCCACCACGAACACCACCAGCACCCCGCCCACGGTCAGCAGCCAGACCGGGATCCCGCCCGCGGTCAGCAACTTCTCCTCGTAGATCACCCGCTGAAAAGGCCGGTCGGACGCGGCACGCCGCAGTTCGTGGTCCCCGTCGATCCGGGACGGCACGGGGAAGCTCTGCTCCAGCGCGGTCAGATACCGTTCCCCGTCCGCGAAGTGGCCCAGCGCACCCCCCGCCGGGACCTTCCCCGCGTACGTCACGTCGGGCGGCAGCCCTCCGATGCTGCTCCGCGGCTCCATCCGGTGCGCGGCCAGCACGTACAGGCCCAGCGTCTGCGGGTTCCGCGCACGCCGGGACAGCCGCATCGGATAGACCAGCCGGTCACTGGCGAAGGTCAGTTTCAGCGGGTCGAGGATGCCCGCGAGCGTGCCGCCCTTGTGGTCGGGGGCCAGCCGTACCGCCACGTACTCCCATTTCCGGTCGACGTACGGCTTGAGGTCGTTCGTCATCCCGTCGGGCAGCCGGAAGCCGTTCTGCCGGAGCCAGCTGTCCAGGGCTCCGGGGTCGGTGGCCGTCAGCCGGGCCACGTCGAAGGGCCCCAGACGCTGTCGGCCGACGACACCGACGGCCGGAGCGTCCGCCCGGGGCGGGACGGCGGATGCGCCGTCGTTCCCCGACCCGGAGCCGAACGGCCAGTCGTCACTGTGCGGCCAGAAATGGTCGCGGGTACGGTGCACCGGAGCCGTGACCGAATCCAGCGCGTCGAAGAGCGCGTTGTCGCCGAGCGTGACCGTGGCCCGGTGGGGCACCGGCATGATCCAGGCGGCCTGCTTCGCGTTCCCCGCGACCGTCAGGCTCATCACGATCTGCTCACGGTGCCCGTCCCAGCGCACCGCCGACGTCTCCCGGTCCACATTCAGCCGGGATGCCGGGTCGTGGACCAGCGCGCCGCATCCACAGGCGTACGCCGGTGCCACCAGCGAGCCCAACTGCACCGCCAGCAGTGCGAACACCACAAGAAGTGTTCTGCTCCGCAGCCGCGTCCCCCGCAGCTGCGTCCCCCGAATCGGTGGCCGCCCTGTCCGTACCGGTATCCGTCTCCCGTGAACCCGCATCCCCCGTGGCCTCTCCCCGTCACCAAGCCGTGCTGTTCAGTTCAGTTCAGTTCAGTTTCGCTTTCCGACACGAGCACAGACGGCGTACGAAGGGGGTCGGTTCCGGACAACTCCGCAGGCGGTCCGGCGCCCCGGATCCGCCGGTCGGTCTCAGCCACGCAGGGGGCCCACGGACCGGAGCGGCCTGCGGCTCGCTGCGGGCAGTGCTTGAATGGCCCGGCCAGGACGGCACGGCCAGGGCTGCCGGCGGATCAGGTGAACCAGGGGTTGCCTGCGTCCCTCCTACGGAGCAGTGCGAGTCTCTGGCAGAGCTATCAGACACCTATCGGACACAGGGACCGGGTATCTCCGGTTATGAGGACGGGCGGAGGGCCGGCGCGGCGTGGCGAACGAGGGGCACAGCGGGGCGCGGACTGCGGTGGGCGCAGGAGCGGGAATCGAGCGGGCACGAGCGGTGCTCTGGCTGGTCGTCGCCGCACTGGCGGTCCGGCAGGTGGCCGCCATACTGCGGTTGCCGCCCAGCAGACGCCTCACCGACCTGGAGACCTGGACGGGCGCCGACGGTGTGCTGCACATCGGCGGCCCGCTCTACGCGACCGGGAAGTTCACCGGAACCCCGTTCTCCGGTCTCGTACTGAAACCCCTGACCCGCTCCGCCGAGCAGAGCCTCGGCGTCGCCTGGACCTTCGGTTCGCTGCTGCTCGTCGTCGTTCTCGGCCTGGTCGCGGCGCGCGCGCTGCCGGGGGAGGTCTCCCGGCGTACGAGGCTGATCGCCGCCCCCGTCGCGATCAGCCTGCTGATGCTGTCGCTGCCGGTGCGCAACGCCTTCCACCTCGGCCAGACCAGCATCATCCCGGTACTCCTCGTCCTGCTGGGATGCTTCGCCGTACGGGACCAGCGCGGGTCCGGAGTGCTCATCGGGCTCGGGGCCGCGCTCCAGCCCACCGTGCTGCTCTTCGTGCCGCTGCTCTGGCTGACCGGCCGCAGGCGCGCCGCGCTCTCCGCCACCGCTGCCTTCGCGGTCTGCACCGCACTCGCCTGGGCCTTGATGGCGCGTGACTCCTGGACGTACTGGATCCACCATGTGGCGGGCGCCGGTCTCGGCTCGCACCCGGACGGGCTCGCCAACCAGTCCATGCACGGCGCGCTGCTGCGCCTCGGGCTGCACGGGCCGCTGGAGATCGTGGTCTTCCTGGTCCTCGCCGTGGCGGTCTCGGTCCTCGCGCTGCGCCGCGCCGCGCGGTACGCGAAGGACGGACAGCTGCTGCTCGCCGTCGCCGTGACGGGCTGCGCCGCGGTCGCGGTCTCGCCGACCGCCTGGCAGCACCAGCTGCTGTGGGTGCTGCTCGCGGTCGTCGGCCGGGTCGGCCGGCGCGCAGCCGACCGGATGGTCTGGCCCGCTGTGGTCGTACTGGTGAGCACGCTGCCGGGCACCATGCTGCTGCCCAACATGGCGGCGCTGTACCCGGTGCGGGACAACGTGGTGCTGCTGACCGCCATCGCCGCCGCCTGCGCGGTGCCCTTCATGGGCCGCACCGCGCCCGGCTGGGACGCGGCGGAGCCCACCGTGTACGCCACGCCGGTCCAGGCCCGCTGGAGCCGGTTGCCGCTGCTGCCGTTCTGGCGGCGGGTGCTGACCCGCCCCAACCTGCTGCTCGAACTCCTCGCGATCCGCGTCGGCTACTCGGTGTACTCGCACATCCGGGCCGCCGCGACCGGCGGCCGGTCCACCGCCGAGGCGCACGGCCGTACGGTCGTCTCGATCGAGAAGGCCCTGCACATCAACATCGAGCACTGGGCCAACCACGCGGTGGTGAAGGTCCACTGGCTCGAATCGTTCTTCAACTTCTACTACGAGTCGTTCCACTTCGTGGTGCCGCTGGCGATCCTCGCGGTGCTGTACGTGCGCCGCCCCAGCGACTACCGCTGGGCACGTACGTCCCTCTCCTTCGCGACCCTGCTCGGCCTGGTCGGCTTCTACTTCTTCCCGCTGGCCCCGCCCCGGCTGATGCCCGGCCTGGGCTTCATCGACTCGGTCCACGGGGCGCAGGACCTGGCGCACCCGGACTACGGCGCGATGACCGCGATGACCAACCAGTACGCGGCGATGCCCTCGCTGCACTTCGGCTGGGCGCTGTGGTGCGGGGTCACGGTGGCGGTCCTGGTCCCGAAGCGCTGGATGAAGGCGGTCGCGCTGCTGCACCCGATCTTCACGGTGAGCGCGATCATCGCCACCGCCAACCACTGGGTGCTCGACGCGATCGGCGGCGCGACGGTGGTGGCACTCGGCTTCGGCCTCACCTACCTGCTGGCGGGCCCGCGCACCCTGCTGGCGCCCGACGCGGCGAGGGAGCCCGAGCCCGCGCCCCGACAGAAACCGCCGTCACCTGAGCAGGAGCAGGAGCAGGAGCAGGAGCAGGAGCAGGAGCAGGAGCGGCAGGAGCCGGAACGGGAGCGGCAGGGACAGGAGCGGGAGCGGCAGGAGCCTGAGCAGCAGGAGCCGGAGGCGGCCGGCGCCGGCTGACGGGCCCCCGCGCGGGTCCCGGCCCGTGTGGGCCGGGACCGCCCCGGTCACCCCCGGTTCACCTGGAGTTCCTTGATCCCGTTCAGCCAGGCCGAGCGCAGCCGGCGTGGGTCGCCCGTCAGTTTCAGGTCGGGCAGTACGTCCGCGATCGCGTTGAAGATCAGGTTGATCTCCAGTACGGCCAGGGACTTGCCCAGGCAGAAGTGCGGGCCGCCGCCGCCGAAGCCGAGGTGGGGGTTGGGGTCGCGGGTGATGTCGAACTGTTCCGGGTTCTCGAAGACCTCGGGGTCGTTATTGGCCGACGAGTAGAAGATGCCGACCCGTTCACCGGCCTTGATCTGCTGTCCGCCCAGCTCCAGGTCCTGGGTCGCCGTGCGCTGGAAGGACACCACAGGGGTGGCCCAGCGCACGATCTCCTCGGCTGTCGTCTCGGGCCGGTCCGCCTTGTAGCGCTCCCACTGTTCGGGGTGCGTGAGGAAGGCGTGCATGCCGTGGCTGATCGCGTTGCGGGTGGTCTCGTTGCCCGCCACGGCGAGCAGGATGACGAAGAAGCCGAACTCGTCGGACGACAGGTTCCCTTCGCCCTCCGCCGCGACCAGTGTGGACACGATGTCCTTGGCCGGGCACTCCTTGCGCTCCGCCGCGAGGTTCATCGCGTACGAGACGATCTCCATGGCCGCCTCGGTGCCGACCTCCTCCGTGATCGCGTACTCGGGGTCGTCGTACGCCGCCATCTTGTTGGACCAGTCGAAGATCTTCGAGCGGTCCTGCTGCGGTACGCCGATCAGCTCGGCGATGGCCTGGAGCGGCAGCTCCACCGCGATGTTGGTCACGAAGTCGAAGGAGCCGTCGTCCGCAGCGCCCGCCAGGGCGGTCTCGACGATCGAGCGGGCGCGGTGGCGCAGCGCGTCCTCCAGCGAGCGGATGGCCCGCGGGGTGAAGCCGCGCTGGACGATCTGGCGGACCCGGGTGTGCTCGGGCGGGTCCATGTTCAGCATGATCAGCCGCTGTACGTCGATCTGGTCGCGGCTGATCGACTCGTTGAACCTGATGACCGCGGTGTTGGTGTTCGACGAGAACAGCTCCGGGTGTGTGGAGACGTACTTGACGTCCGCGTGCCGGGTGACGGCCCAGTACCCCTCGTCGCCGAAGCCCGCGATTCCGGTCGGCTGGGTGCACCACCAGACCGGTGCGGTCTGCCGGAGCTGTGCGAACTCGGGGTGTGGGACCCGGTCTTGGAGCAGATCCGGATCCGTGAAGTCGAATCCTTCGGGCAGATGGGGGCAGTGCATCGGCTCCTCCAACTCCAGGTCTGGCTGACTGTGCGCTCTGGCTGTGTCCGGCCGCTGACCGTCTGACGACCCATCAGAAGTGGTCCGAAGATAGTAACGAGTTCTACAAGGAGCAAGGGTTCCGGACGGAGTTGTTGCGTGCCAAGGGGGTGTACGGCGCCGCAAGACCCGTGCAAGGGCCTTGCGTACCGGGGGTAGCACTCATAAGACTGCACAGAGAACTAGAACGCGTATCAGTTCTTCCGCGCGGGCGCCGGGACGCCTCAGCGGACGTGGAGGAGAGGACGAGCTCATGGCCGCGGAACCCGTCATCGTCGAAGCCGTACGTACCCCCATCGGCAGGCGCGGAGGCGCCCTCGCCAATCTCCATCCCGCCTATCTGCTGGGCGAGACCTACCGTGAACTCCTGGGCCGCACCGCCATCCACGCCGACTGCGTCGAGCAGATCGTCGGCGGTACGGTCACCCACGCGGGCGAGCAGTCCATGAACCCGGCGCGCAGCGCGTGGCTGGCGATGGGGCTGCCGTACGAGACCGCGGCGACCACCGTGGACTGTCAGTGCGGGTCCTCGCAGCAGGCCAGCCACATGGTGGCCAACATGATCGCGGGCGGGGTCGTGGACGTCGGCATCAGCTGCGGTGTCGAGGCGATGTCACGGGTGCCGCTCGGCAGCGGCTCCAAGCACGGCCCTGGCAAGCCGTTCCCCGACGAGTGGAACGTCGACCTGCCGAACCAGTTCGAGGCCGCCGAGCGGATCGCCCGGCACCGCGGACTGACCCGCGAGAACGTCGACTCGCTCGGCCTGATCTCGCAGGAGCGGGCCGCCGCCGCCTGGGCCGAGGAGCGCTTCAAACGGGAGACGTTCGCCGTCCAGGTCCCCACCACCGAGGACGAACAGGCCGCGGGGCAGGGCATGTGGCGCCTGGTCGACCGGGACGAGGGGCTGCGTGACACCACCATGGAGGGGCTCGCCGGGCTCAAGCCGGTGATGCCGGTCGCCGTGCACACCGCGGGGAACTCCTCGCAGATATCCGACGGGGCCTGCGCGATCATGTGGGCGTCCAAGCGGATGGCACGGGCCCTCAAGCTCAGGCCGCGGGCGCGGATCGTCGCCCAGGCACTGGTGGGTTCGGACCCGCACTTCCATCTGGACGGGCCGGTGGACGCGACGCGTGCGGTGCTCGGCAAGGCGGGGATGTCGCTCAAGGACATCGACATCGTCGAGATCAACGAGGCGTTCGCGTCGGTGGTGCTCAGCTGGGCCAAGGTCTTCGAGCAGGACCTGGAGAAGGTCAATGTGAACGGCGGAGCGATCGCGCTCGGGCATCCGGTGGGGGCGACCGGCGCCCGGCTGATCACCACCGCGCTGCACGAGCTGGAGCGCAGGGACAAGGAGTTCGCGCTGATCACCATGTGCGCGGGCGGCGCGCTGGCCACCGGCACCATCATTCAGCGGCTGTAGAACCCGCGGCGGATCCGGGGCGGGCGGGACCTGATGACCGGTCCTGCCCCGCCTCCGATGCGGCCTGTACGCCGGGTTCGGCCTCCGCTTCGACGCGGGGTGCGGCCTCCGCGTCGGCGTGGGGCGGCGTCTCCGCCTCGACACCGTGTGCCGCCTCCGCTTCTGCGTGGGGTGCGGCCTCCACGGCGAACGCCGCCTCCGCTTCGAACGTCGCCTCCGCGTCGAAGGCCGCGCGCCGGGTCGCCCTGCGCAGTGCCTTCAGGACGGTCGAGCCGACCACCAGGGTCAGTACGACCGTGACGGCCGCCCGCCCCAGGTCCCAGCCGAGCGAGGTGGCCGCGCAGTACGCGAAGAAGCGCGCCAGATTCGCCCCGACCGCGGCACCGGGGTGGAAGGAGATCCCGGACGAGAGCCCGCCGATATACGTCCAGCCCTGCAGATTCATGACCGTGCCGTACGCGAACGCCGCCAGGCACCCGTATCCCGCGAGCATCAGCAACTCGGCCCGCCCGCGCAGCCGCCGGGCGCCCGGCAGCAGCCCGGCGCCCATCGTGAACCAGCCCATCGCCAGCATCTGGAAGGGCATCCACGGCCCGACCCCGCCGGTCAGCAGCGCGGAGGCGAACATCGTGACCGAGCCGAGCACGAAACCGAACCCGGGACCGAGCACCCGCCCGCTCAGCACCATCAGGAAGAACATCGGCTCAAGTCCCGCCGTACCCGCGCCGAGCGGTCGCAGCGCGGCGCCGACCGCCGCCAGCACACCGAGCATCGCCACCGCCTTCGCGTCGAGACCGGCGTCGGCGATCGTCGCCACCACGACGGCCACCAGCAGCGGAAGCAGCGCGGCGAACAGCCACGGCGCGTCCTGCGAGTGCGCGAGCCCGGACGCGGAGTCGGCGAGCAGCGGCCAGCCGAAGGCGAACACCCCGATCACCGTGATCAGGACGAGTGCGGCGACCGAGCGCGGCCCGAGACCGATGGCCCTCACAGTGCCTCCCGTACCTGGGCCACCGTCAGCCAGTCCTGCGGCGCGAGGATCTTCGAGACCTGCGGCGCGAAGGACGGCGACGAGACCACGACCTCCGGGGTCGGCCCGTCCGCGACGACCTCGCCGTCGGCCAGGATGACGACCCGGTGGGCGAGTTCGGCGGCCAGCTCCACGTCATGGGTGGCCAGCACGATGGCGTGCCCCTCACTCGCGAGCGCCCGCAGCACCCCGACCAGCCGGGCCTTCGCCGCGTAGTCCAGGCCGCGCGTCGGCTCGTCGAGCAGCAGCAGCGGGGGACGGCCGGTCAGGACGACCGCCAGTGCCAGCGCCAGCCGCTGCCCTTCGGAGAGATCACGGGGATGGGTGGAGTCCGGGACGCCTGGCAGCAGTTCGGAGACCAGGGCCCGGCAGCTGCCGGGGGCCGCGCCCGCGTCCGCGTCGGCCGCCGCGCACTCGGCGGCCACCGTGTCCGCGTACAGCAGATCGCGCGGCTCCTGCGGTACGAGCCCCACCCGGCGGATCATCTCGCGCGGCGGCGTCCGGTGCGGGGTCATCCCGCCGACCAGGACCGACCCCGACGACGGCTCGTGCATGCCGACGAACGTGCCGAGCAGCGTGGACTTGCCCGCGCCGTTGCGGCCCATCAGAGCGACCGTCTCGCCGGGCCGCACCGAGAGGGAGACCTGCCGCAGTGCCTCGGTCCTCCCGCGCCGCAGGCCCA
>NZ_JAAGLN010000192.1 GCF_010548145.1 Streptomyces sp. SID10853 | reverse complement strand
CCGTGCTGTTCGAGCGAGTCGACCGCGCGCGCGGCCGCGGTGGCGGCCGTGGCGTCGGCGGGCACATCGGGGACGGGTTCAACGGTCGGCTCCGCGGGAGTGAACTCCTCGCCGAGCGCACGGGCCACGGACTCCGCCGTCAGTACGAGACCGGTCGCCCCCGTACAGGAGACGACGAGGTCGGCACGGGCCAGCTCTCCGTCGACGGCGTCCATGGGGACGGCCGAAGCGGTCACCCCGGCGCCGCCGAGGATCTCCGCGAGCCGCTCCGCACGTGCCTGCGTCCGGTTGGCGACGACGATCTCCCCGGCGCCCGCGCGGGCCAGCGTCGCGGCGGCCAGCGAGGACATCGAGCCCGCGCCGATCACCAGGGCGCGCTTGCCCCGGGCCCAGCCGGCCACATCAGCGCCGCCGGCGAGCTGTTCGAGGCCGAAGGTGACCACCGACTGCCCGGCCCGGTCGATGCCGGTCTCACTGTGCGCGCGCTTGCCGACCCGCAGAGCCTGCTGGAACAGATCGTTCAACAGCCGCCCCGCGGTGTGCAGTTCCTGGCCGAGCGCGAGCGCGTCCTTGATCTGGCCGAGGATCTGGCCCTCGCCCACGACCATGGAGTCCAGCCCGCACGCCACCGAGAAGAGGTGGTGGACGGCCCGGTCCTCGTAGTGCACATAGAGATAAGGAGTGAGCTCTTCGAGCCCGACACCGCAGTGCTGTGCGAGCAGCGTGGACAGCTCGGCGACGCCCGCGTGGAACTTGTCCACGTCGGCGTACAGCTCGATGCGGTTGCAGGTGGCGAGCGCCGCAGCCTCGGCGGCGGGCTCGGCGGCCAGCGTGTCCTGCAACAGCTTGGCCTGCGCATCAGCGGAGAGTGCCGCCCGCTCCAGCACGCTGACGGGCGCGCTGCGGTGGCTGACTCCGACGACCAGAAGACTCATGCCGGCATCACGGCGGGCATATCCCCGTCGGGTCCCTTCCGGTCGGTGTGGGCGGTACGTGCGTTCACGGTGTGCGCGGCGGCGGCCGCGTGTGCGGCGCCCCGGACCGGAGGTGCGTCGGCGTCCGGACCCGCGGGAGCGCCCTCACCGGCCTTCCGCTGCTCGTGGAAGGCCAGGATCTGCAGCTCGATGGAGAGGTCGACCTTGCGTACGTCGACACCTTCGGGCACCGAGAGCACGGTGGGCGCGAAGTTGAGGATCGAGGTGACACCCGCGGCGACGAGCCGCTCGCACACCGGCTGCGCGGCACCCGCGGGGGTGGCGATGACACCGATGGAGACGCCGTTGTCCGAGATGATCTTCTCGAGGTCGTCACTGTGCTGGACCGGGATCCCGGCCACCGGCTTCCCCGCCATGGCGGGATCGGCGTCGATCAGCGCGGCGACCCGGAATCCACGCGAGGCGAACCCGCCGTAGTTGGCGAGCGCGGCGCCGAGGTTACCGATTCCGACGATGACGACCGGCCAGTCCTGGGTGAGACCCAGCTCACGCGAGATCTGGTATACGAGATATTCGACGTCGTAGCCGACGCCCCTGGTCCCGTACGAACCCAGGTAGGAGAAGTCCTTGCGCAGCTTCGCCGAGTTGACCCCGGCCGCCGCGGCGAGCTCCTCGGACGAGACCGTGGGCACGGAGCGCTCCGACAGACCGGTGAGGGCGCGGAGGTACAGCGGGAGTCGGGCGACGGTGGCCTCGGGGATTCCTCGGCTACGGGTCGCCGGTCGGTGAGTTCGGCCAGTTGCCACGGTGCTCCTGCGGGATGAGCGAGGCTGCAGGCGGCCACATCCAGCAGGACCGCCCCGTCGAATGCAGGCTATGTCTTTGTGAACGCGTGCACAAAGATAGTGTCCGTTTTGTCCGTGCAAAGTGACCGGGGTCACGCACTTCGGCGGCGCATTGACGGAACCGCGGGCTGATCCAATGCGTTGGGATCCCAAAGGGGACAAAACCGCACACACTCCTCACGCCTACGCCCCCGAGACCGCTCAAATCGCCCACGATGGTAGCTGTATTTCGCGTGCGAAGCTCCGCGCCGGCCGGGCCCCGCCCCTCCCCGGCGGTCAGGAACGCAGCGCGCGGCGCAGCCGGTCGGGGTCGACCCGCCAGAAGGTGTGCTGCTCCCCGTCGATGAGTACGACCGGAATCTGCTCCCAGTACGCGTCGTTGAGCGCGGCATCCTGGGTGATGTCCTTCTCCTCCCACCCCGCACCGGTCTCGGCACACACCGCGGACACCACGGCACGTGCGTCGTCACAGAGATGACACCCGGGCTTCCCGACCAGGGTGACGACCCGCTCGGCGGGATTTCCTTGACCGGCACTGCGGCGGAACAGAGGACTCATACCCACCATTCTCCGCCGCCCGCACGGACACGCCCCACCACCGTCGGGTCCGCGGACGGGTAACGCAGTACATCCGCGTACATCCGCAGCCCGGAGTTCACTCCCCCGCATTCCGTCAGGTGAGGAACGCTCCACCGAACTGGCTATGCTCGCACCATGGCCGCACTGGGATGGCTCACCCCCCGCAGGCGCTCGGCGACAGCACGCAGTGTGCTGGCAGGCGAGGCCGCAGCCGAAGCAGCCCGGAAGTCCTCGCAGGAACCGGCAGCGACCGGGACCGACACATCCGGCGCACCCGGAGAATCCACCGAAGAAGCAACCCCCGAGCCCGAGTTCCCCGTCGCGGGGGACAGTCTGGCCGCGGCCTTCTTCGACCTCGACAACACCGTGATGCAGGGCGCCGCGATCTTCCACTTCGGCCGCGGCCTGTACAAGCGGAAGTTCTTCCAGCGCCGCGAGCTGGCCAGGTTCGCCTGGCAGCAGGCGTGGTTCCGGCTGGCGGGCGTCGAGGACCCCGACCATATGCAGGACGCCCGCGAGAGCGCCCTGTCCATCGTCAAGGGCCACCGTGTCTCCGAGCTGATGTCCATCGGCGAGGAGATCTACGACGAGTACATGGCCGACCGCATCTGGCCGGGCACCCGCGCCCTCGCCCAGGCCCATCTGGACGCGGGCCAGAAGGTCTGGCTGGTCACCGCCGCCCCCGTGGAGACCGCGACGATCATCGCCCGCCGCCTCGGCCTGACCGGGGCGCTCGGCACGGTCGCGGAGTCGATGGACGGCGTCTACACCGGGCGCCTCGTCGGCGAACCGCTGCACGGCCCGGCGAAGGCCGAGGCCGTACGGGCGCTCGCCGCCGCCGAGGGCCTCGACCTGACGCGCTGCGCCGCGTACAGCGACTCGCACAACGACATCCCGATGCTCTCGCTCGTCGGCCACCCGTACGCGATCAACCCCGACGCGAAGCTGGCCCGTTACGCCCGCGAGCGCGAGTGGCGGCTGCGCGACTACCGCACCGGACGCAAGGCGGCCAAGGTCGGCATCCCCGCCGCGGCCGGGGTCGGCGCGCTCGCGGGCGGCACCGCCGCCGCGGTCGCCCTGCACCGCCGCCGCCACTGAGCCGTCCAGGTGAGCCACCCCCGCCACTGAGCGCCCCCACCGATCCGCTCACCTGAGCCGCCGCCCCTGAGCCACCTCACCGAGCCACCCCGCTGAGCACCCCCGCCGAGCCGCTCCCCTGAGCCGCCACGGCCGGGCCGCTCCGGCCATCCGTGCGTCAGCCGTCGCTGACCGGAACGTCAACCGCTCTCCGCGCCCGCGCCACTCCCGGGAGCACGGGCGAATCGAACTTCTTACCCCGCCGCACCCGCCGCCAGTCCCGTTACGGCCGCTCGCGCACAAGTGACCCCGCAATCAAACGGATCGTGAGGCTATCCGATCAATAAACGGTCACGAAGTGCTACTTGATCCGACGTGTAGACGTAACAGAAGCGACGTAATCGATGATTTGAGCAACTGGGTGTAGCACTGCCTGTACGAAGCGTTATTCTCCTCAGACGCATACCGGACCTCACTCGCCATCACGTCGAGTGAACAATCCAGCACTGCACGTGATGGAAGCTCTGCCTCTGGGAGTCCCGTGTACCCACACGTCGGGGTTGACGCCTCGGGCCTGGCTACGCTGCGCACAACGGTCCTTGACCAGCTGCGCGGCTTTGTCCCCACCGCGTACGCCGTCCCCGCATTTGCCACAGCCGCGCCTGCCGGCCCCTGCTATGCCCTCGCCGATGGCGGTGCGGCGGTCGGCAGACGCAGCCGCGGCGGCACCGGCACGTCCACCGCCCGTCGGCCTGCGGCCGACAGCGACAGCGCACGCATGATGGACCTCGTCGAACGCGCTCAGGCCGGCGAGGCCGACGCCTTCGGGCGGCTCTACGACCAGTACAGCGACACGGTCTACCGCTACATCTACTACCGCGTCGGCGGGAAGGCGACGGCGGAGGATCTCACCAGCGAGACCTTCCTGCGCGCCCTGCGCCGTATCTCCACCTTCACCTGGCAGGGGCGCGACTTCGGCGCCTGGCTGGTCACGATCGCCCGGAACCTGGTCGCCGACCACTTCAAGTCGAGCCGATTCCGGCTCGAAGTGACCACGGGCGAAATGCTCGACGCCAACGAGGTCGAGCGCAGTCCCGAGGACTCCGTCCTGGAGTCCCTCTCCAACGCCGCCCTGCTCGAAGCCGTACGGAAGCTCAACCCCCAGCAACAGGAGTGCGTGACCCTGCGCTTCCTGCAAGGGCTCTCCGTGGCCGAGACCGCACGGGCCATGGGCAAGAACGAGGGCGCCATCAAGACGCTCCAGTACCGTGCCGTGCGCACCCTGGCACGACTCCTCCCCGATGACGCACGCTGATCACAACTCACCGTCAGTCATGGCCTCATGACACTGCGGTCCGATCATCCTTCGTCCGTAACCCAAGTGCTGTGCGGCTCGTTGTGTCGGATGCAGGCTCCCTGTGGTCAAGCCACGCCCGCAGGTACTCACCCGATCGAGTGGAAGCACTCAAGGTGGGCAACCTTCCGGACCCCGAGGGGAGTCGATCGTCATGACGAGAGGAGGTGCCGCCAGTGATCGGACAAGTTTCGGCACACCGGCGGGCGAACGCCTTCGCCCAGGCCCTGGAGGAGCAGACACTCCAGGGCTCGGCGGCCGACCAGCCCGAAGCTCCCACCGAACCGAGTACACAAGGGCAGTTGCTGGCCCTGGTGACCGGGCTCGAAGAGCTACCGAAACCACAGCTGGATCCTGAGGTCAAAGTGGTGCAACGAGCCCAGCTCGTCGCGGCCATGGAGACGATGCTCGCGGGGGGAGGTGTGTCCGAGGGCCCTCAGGTGCCCGAACAGCGGACCGGCCGAGGCGCCCACCGGGCGTCCCCGCTCCGGAAATTGCGCCCCCGCTCCCGCTGGTCGAAGGGCCTCGCTGCGGGCGGACTCACCGTCGGCGTCGCGGCCGGAGCCTTCAGCGGCGTCGCGGCTGCCAGCTCCGACGCCCTCCCCGGTGATTCGCTGTACGGGCTGAAGCGTGGCATGGAAGATCTCAAGCTGGGAATGGCGAACGACGACGCCGCCCGCGGTGAGATCTACCTCGACCAGGCTTCCACCCGTCTCCAGGAGGCACGCCGCCTCCTGGAGCGCGACCGGGCGGGCCGGCTCGACCACGAGCAACTGGGCGAAGTCAGACGCGCGTTGAACGGTATGAACCACGACGCCGGAGAAGGCCACCGGCTGCTGCACGAGGCGTACGCGAGGAACGGGACACTCGGCCCGATCCAGACTCTCTCCTCGTTCTCCCGCTCGCACCGGGAGACCTGGAGCAAGCTCCGGGGCCGGCTGCCCGTCCAGCTCCACGACGTCGGAAACCAGGTCAACTCGGTCTTCGACGCCATAGACCAGGAGGTCGGTCCGCTCCAGTCCCAGCTGCCGCACACCCCAGGCACCACCGCCCGCACCCCAGGGCACCAGGGCACGACGAAGCCGGCCACCCCCGGCACCGGCCGTCCCGGCCCCACATCGGCCGCCCCGCACCACAGCGGCAAGGACGACACCCGGCCGCAGCCGTCCGGCTCCGAGAGCGGCAAGGCCGACCAGGGCCTGATCGGCGGCAACACGGGCGGCCTGCTCGACCCGCCGAAGAGCAGCGGCTCGTCCTCGTCCGAGGGCACGGGCAAGTCCGGCGAAGGCAGCAAGCCCGCACCGGACGTCACCCTCCCCCCGCTGCTCCCCGGCCTGCTCCCGGGCCTGGGCATCAGCGGCGAGGACGCCCAGTAGCACAGAGAGACCAGCAGCACGGAGAAACCAGCAGTACCCATACCGAAGGAAGGTGCGGGGCCCGGAAGATCACCGGCCCCGCACCTTCCTGTTCTTCCTGACCTTCCTGTTCTTCCTGACCGTCCTGCCCCTCCTGCCCTTCCGGAAGGAGCCCCGGTCAGAAGAAGACCGACCGGCGCTGCACGAGCAGCTTGTACAGCGTGTGCTGGATCTGCTCCCGCACCTGGTCCGTCAGGTTGAACATCAGCATCGGGTCCTCCGCGGCCTCCTCGGGGAACCCGTCCGTCGGGATCGGCTCACCGAACTGGATGGTCCACTTCGTCGGCAGCGGCACCAGGCCAAGCGGCCCCAGCCACGGAAACGTCGGCGTGACCGGGAAATACGGGAAGCCCAGCAGCCGCGCCACCGTCTTCGCGTTGCCGATCATCGGGTAGATCTCCTCGGCGCCGACGATCGAGCACGGCACGATCGGCACCCCGGCCCGCAGCGCGGTCGACACGAAGCCGCCCCGCCCGAACCGCTGGAGCTTGTACCGGTCGGAGAACGGCTTCCCGATGCCCTTGAAGCCCTCGGGCATCACCCCGACGACCTCACCGCGCTGGAGCAGCCGCTCCGCGTCCTCCGCGCACGCCAGCGTATGCCCGGCCTTCCTGGCCAGCTCGTTGACGACCGGCAGCATGAAGACCAGATCCGCGGCGAGCAGCCGCAGATGGCGCTCCGCCGGGTGGTGGTCGTGGACGGCGACCTGGAGCATCAGCCCGTCGAGCGGCAGCGTCCCCGAGTGGTTGGCGACGACGAGCGCCCCGCCCTCCGCCGGGATGTTCTCGATGCCCTTCACCTCGACACGGAAGTACTTCTCGTACAGCGGCCGCACCGCCGACATCAGCACCTGGTCGGTGAGCTCCTGGTCGTACCCGAACTCGTCGACGTCGTACTCACCGGTGATCCGGCGCCGCAGAAAGGCCAGCCCGCCGGCGATCCGCCGGTCCCAGTCTCCGCCGGTCTCCACGCGATCCGCCCGGTCCCGCACAGCTCCGGCCTGTTCCGGGGGCTCCGTACGCCCGGACGCCTCGGCCGGCTCGGTCCCCTCGGACGGTTCGGGCCCCGTCTGCTGCTCCGGTACGGGCGCGAGCGGTCCCGTGGCGGCCCTGCCGCGCGTCCCGGACCGCTTGGCGGCCTTGCCGCCGCTCCTGTTCCGCCTCGCTCGCGGCTCGTCGCCGAAGGGGATGACCTTGGCATCGGCCATGTCAGATGCGCTCCTTGCTGACGGAGTGGGCGGGAATGACGGGTCGGGCGGCGCCGGCGGCAGCGGTGGGTCCTGCCGGGCCTACGGATTCGGCGAAGGCGGCGACCCGGTCGACCGCCCGCGCCAGCGCCCGCGGCGGCAGCAGCCCGTCGCCCCGGCTGAGCGCGAAGTCCTCGAAGGCCCCGGCCGTGGAATACCTCGGCACAAACCCCAGTGTCTCGCGCATCTGCACCGTACTGACGACCCGGCCATGGGTGAGCAGCCGGATCTGCTCCGGCGAGAAGTCGGTGACGCCCACGGTCCGCAGCGCGGAGCCGACCCAGTTCACGGCCGGCAGCAGCACCGGGACCGTCGGCCGGCCCAGCCGCCGCGAGCACTGCGAGAGCAGCAGCACCCCGTCGCCGGCGATATTGAACGTGCCGCTGTTGAGCGTCCCGCGCGGCGGTTCGCCCAGCGCAAGACGGAGTACGTCGATGACGTCGTCCTCGTGGACGAACTGGAGCCGCGGGTCGTAGCCGAACACGGTCGGCAGCACCGGCAGCGACAGATACTCGGCGAGCGGATAGTCCGTGCTCGGCCCCAGGATGTTCGCGAAGCGCAGCACACAGACCGCCACATCGGGCCTGCGCCGGGCGAAGCCCCGTACATAGCCCTCGACCTCGACCGCGTCCTTCGCGAAGCCGCCGCTGGGGAGGGACTTGGGGGGCGTCGTCTCGGTGAAGACAGCCGGGTCGCGGGGCGCCGACCCGTACACGTTGGTGCTGGACTTGACCACCAGGCGCTGCACGGTCGGCGACTTCTGGCAGGCACCGAGCAGCTGCATGGTGCCGATGACGTTGGTCTCCTTGACCGCTGTCCGGCCGCCGCTGCCCAGCGGGGTGCCGGTCACGTCCATGTGCACGACCGTGTCGACGTCGTACTCGGCGAGGACCCGGGCGATGGCGGGCTGGCGGATGTCCGCACGTACGAAAACGGCGTCACCCAGCCCGTGTGCGGGCTCCACGATGTCCACCGCGATCACCCGGTCCACCTCGGCGTCCCGCAGTATGCGGCGCACGAGCCGGCCTCCGAGCTGCCGGGCCACTCCGGTGACGAGCACGACCTTGCCCAAGATCAGCGCCTTCCCATTCGGACTCCCGTACGGGCCACGGTAGCGGCTCGTTATCGCGCTGTACTGGTGATGCGCTGCGTGAAGTCATCGGAAATCTACCCGCAGGAACGCGCAGAGGCCCTCCCACCATGCTGGTGGGAGGGCCTCAGAACCACGTACAGCTGCCGCTTACTTCTTGTTGCGACGCTGAACGCGGGTGCGCTTGAGCAGCTTGCGGTGCTTCTTCTTAGCCATCCGCTTGCGCCGCTTCTTGATAACAGAGCCCACGACTACCCTCGCTCACTTCTCTTCACTCGGTGCGGGGCGTCTGGGCCCACACGACCTACGTCGGCCTAGCCTACCTGCCGCCGAGTGAGGGACGTAATCCGAGGGAACCCCCGGGCTCATCTAGGCGGTCTGGACCCCCACAAAGGACTCGCGGAGGTATGCGTGCACTGCTTGCTCCGGGACCCGGAAGGACCTGCCCACCCGGATCGCCGGCAGATGACCGCTGTGCACCAGCCGGTACACGGTCATCTTGGACACTCGCATCACCGAGGCGACTTCCGCCACGGTCAGGAACCTGACCTCGTTGAGAGGTCGCTCACTCCCAGCAGCCATGACCCACCTGAACCTTCCGCACCCGACGGGGCACCGGCTTCCCCTTCCGGTGACTCTTCGTCGTGGCGCGCTCACTCACCAGACTAGGTGCGGGTGGTACGAGTGGGGAAGAGGAGCAACAGCCCGTTCCCTACCGGGGCAGAAGCGCCCGATTGAGTACATAGCGAATGAGCGGCCGGTAGTAGTGGGGCCGCACCGCATCGTCGAGCGGAACGGCCACGGAGACCCGCCCCTCGGCCTCACCGACGAACAGCGCGGGGTCATCGGTGTCCGCGAGGCCGATCGCCTCGACCCCCAGCTGACCTGCCCCGCAGACCCATCCGTGGTCGCCGACGACCAGCCCCGGCAGGCCGTACGCATCCGCCGCGGCAGCTTCCAGCGCGACCCGGACCGGCAGCGGGGAATGGGTGTGTGCGCCGGGCTCACTCCCCGGCTGCCGCACGCCGGGTTCGCGCATCAGCGCGACTCCCCGTACGTACTCCAGGAGGTGCGTACGTACGCCGAACCGGGTCGTTATGTCGACACTTCGACCCTGCGCGGGGGTGAGGACAGTACATCCGGCCGCCGACAGGGCGTCTGCCAGCGCGGCGTAGAAACCGAGCAGCCGATGCGGGTGCCCGGTCCCGAACAGCACACTGGCACCACGCGCCGCGGCCTCACCGAGCCGCACGGCGAACGCGTCGAGCCCGGCCAGCGTCCGCTCCGGGTCGATGACATCGGGCCCCGACACCTGTCCCGGATCACCGGACACCCCGCACCGCTCGGCCATCAGACGCAGTAACTCCGGCTCTCCCCACACCTGTTCGGGATGAATGCCGAGAGTCACCCGCGGATCGCGCGCGGCGAAGAGCCGGTAACTGCGCAGACTCACTTCCCGCGGGGTGGCCACGGGCCCGGCCAGCCGGGCCGCCAACAGATGCGCGCGGAGGGCGCCGGTGGTCAACACCCTGCCGATCGTGCCGCAATGACGCCGCCCCCGGGCTGAAACCGGGAATATCCGGCACAGTTGGCGTAACGCGGCCGGCCAACGGGCAACGCCAATCCCAGCGCGGGAACTTCAAGCGCACCCGGCAATCCAAGCCCAGCCGGCACCCCAAGCCCGTCCCGCAACTCCAAGCCCAGCCGGCACCCCAAGCCCGTCCCGCAACTCCAAGCCCAGCCGGCCACCCAAGCCCGTCCGGCACCCCAAGCCCGTCCGGCGATTGAGGACACAGCCGGCACCCCAAGCCCGTCCGGCGATTGAGGACACAGGGGGCCCGGGGGCCCGCCCCCGGTTTCGGGAAGGGGCGGGGAGGGGACAGGCCCGCCGCAGGCGCCCCACCCGCACCAAGCCCACCGGCGGCGAGCCACCGACAGCACAACCCCACCCGCTAAGCCAGCAACCCCCGCAGAGGAAACACGGCCCGCCGAGTAGCAAGCACAGCCTGATCAAGCCGGTCAGCAGGGTCGTACCCCTCGTCCCAGGACCGCCACCCCACAGGCCACCGCCCATCGGTCATCCGCGCGGGCCCCACCCCCCGGGTCCGCGCATACACCTCGTCCCGCCAGGACGGCGGGATCACCGACTCCGGATCGATCTCGGCGTGCCCGGCGATCCCCACCAGATGCGTCCACGACCGCGGCACGACGTCGGCCACCGCGTACCCGCCCCCGCCGAGCGCCACCCACCGCCCGCCATCGGCGTACTCGTGCGCCAGCTCATGGCAGGCCACCTGCACCGCACGCTGCGCGTCCAGCGAGACCGCCAGATGGGCCAGCGGGTCCTCGAAGTGCGTATCCGCGCCGTGCTGCGACACCAGCACCTGCGGCCGGAAGTCGGCGAGCAGCTCGGGCACCACCGCGTGGAACGCCCGCAGCCACCCCGCGTCACCGGTCCCGGCCGGCAGCGGCAGATTCACCGCCGCCCCCTCCCCCGCGCCCTCGCCCGTCTCGGTCGGAAAGCCCGTACCGGGAAAGAGCGTCCGGGGATGCTCGTGCAGCGAGACGGTCAGCACCCGCGGATCGTCCCGGAACGCCTCCTGCACCCCGTCCCCGTGGTGCACGTCCACATCGACGTACGCGACCCGCTCGGCCCCCAGTTCGAGCAGCCGGGCGACGGCCAGCGCGGCGTCGTTGTAGATGCAGAACCCGGAGGCCGCACCCGGCATCGCGTGGTGCAGCCCGCCCGTGAAGTTCACCGCGTGGTCCGCGTCGCCGCGCCACACCGCCTCAGCCGCACCGACCGACTGGCCGGCGATCAGCGCGGAGACCTCGTGCATCCCGGTGAAGGCCGGGTCGTCGGGGGTCCCCAGTCCGTACGAGAGATCCGCCGCCGCCGGATCGACCGACGCCGCCCGCACCGCGTCCAGATAGTCCGCCCGGTGCACCAGGCGCAGGGTCGACTCCCCGGCCGGTCTGGCGGCGACGACATCGACCGCGCTGTCCAGCCCGTACGCCCGGACCAGCCCCATGGTCAGTGCGAGCCGCACCGGATCCATCGGATGGCCGGGCCCGAAGTCATACTTCGTTACTGCTTCGTCCCACATCAACAGTCCGCGGCCGCTCATGCCCGACACCGTATCGGGCATCCCCGTGGCCGAACGAGCGGGCGTACACGAGGGTCGCCAGCACAAGCACCATCGGTACGAGCATCGCGCCCCGGTAGTTCCACGCGTCGCCGATGGCGCCCACCAGCGGCGAGCCGACCAGGAACCCCACGTAGTTGAAGATGTTGAGCCGGGCGATGGCCGCGTCGGACGCCTGCGGGAACAGCCGCCCGGCGGCCGCGAAGGTCTGCGGCACGATCACACAGAGCCCGAAGCCCAGCAGGGTGAACCCGAGCATCCCCACCCAGGGCCCGGACGCACCGGCCACCACCCCGAACCCGACAGCCGCGACGACCGACCCGAACCGCACCACGGCCACCGCACCGAAGCGCCGCACCCCGAAGTCCCCGACCGCCCGGCCCAGCAGCGTGGTGACCATATAGACGTTGTACGGGACCGTGGAGAGCTGCTCGGAGCTGCCCAGTACGTCCTGAAGGTATTTGGCGCTCCAGTTGGAGACGGTCGAGTCACCGATGTAGGCGAAGGCCATCACCAGGCAGAGCGGCAGCAGCATCCTGAAGACGACCGAGCCCCCGGCACCACCGGCCGCTTCGACGTCCTCCCCGGACCCGGCCGGCGGCACATCCACATCCCGCGCATCCGCGTACCAGCGGCTCGCCACCAGACAGACGGGCAGCAGCACCACGGCCACCGGCCAGTACAGCGTCAGCAGCGGGAGATGCCAGTGCGCCCCGACCCACGCCAGCGAGGCACCGGCGATCCCGCCGAGGCTGTACGCGGCATGGAACCCCAGCATGATGCTGCGCCCGTAGGCCCGCTGGAGACTCACCCCCAGCATGTTCATCGAGGCGTCCAGCGCCCCCACGCCGAGCCCGAACACCCCGAGCGAGACAGCCGCCTGCCAGAGTTCGGTACCGGCGGCGGCACCGAGGAGCGCCAGCAGCACCACGGGCTGCGCCCAGCGCAGCACGGCCGACGGCCGCACCCGCTTCACCAGCTGCTCGGTGCCCACACTGCTGAGGCCGGCGAGAACCGGAACCGCGGCGAGGAAGACGGGAAGCAGGCCGTCGGATATCCCGTAACGGTCCTGGACGGCGGGGATCCGCGTCACCAGGAGAGCGAACGCGGCGCCCTGCGCGAAGAAGCTGAGCCCCAGAGAGGCCCGGCCGTGCCGCAGGCGAACATCTGTCGTCATGGCGGCACAGTAGGCCCCTCGCCTACCGGTGGGTAGATGGATCAGGCAAGGAGTTGGGGCAGCTGCGACATATTCGAGAAGAAGCCGTTGGCCCCGGCGAGCCGCTCGGCGGGAGTCATCGCCGTAAACCCGTACACATCCATCCCTGCGGCATGGGCGGCCGCCACCCCGAGGGGGCTGTCCTCGATGACGACGCACCGCTCGGCGGCGACGCCCATCTGCTGGGCGGCATGGAGGAAGAGGTCCGGCGCCGGCTTGCCCCGGCCGACGTCCTGCGAGCTGAAGATCCACTCGTCCTCGAACCACTCGTCGAGACCGGTGACCCGCTGGCTCACCCGGATCCGCTCGTGGGTGCCGGAGGAGGCGACGCAGTACGGGACGCCCTGGGCGACCAGTTCGCCGAGGACGTCACCGACACCGGCGACCGGCTGGAGCTCGGTCTCGTAGGCGGCGAAGATCCGGCTGTGCAGGGTCTCGTCGAAGTCGTCGGGGAGCTGCTGTCCGCTTCGCTCCTGGATGGTGTCGTGCACCCGGTGCACGGCGGCACCCATGTAGTCACGGAGGGACTCGTCGTACGAGGTGGGGTGCCCCAGCTCGGTCAGGTACCCCGCGAGGATGGTGTTGGAGATCGGCTCACTGTCCACAAGGACGCCGTCGTTGTCGAAGATGACCAGGTCGTAGCGCATACCCTGACCATAAACGCAAAAATGCCTCAGCCCCGGACCATAACGGTCCGGGGCTGAGGCTAAAAATTGTTCGGCGGCGTCCTACTCTCCCACAGGGTCCCCCCTGCAGTACCATCGGCGCTGAAAGGCTTAGCTTCCGGGTTCGG
>NZ_JAAGLN010000191.1 GCF_010548145.1 Streptomyces sp. SID10853 | reverse complement strand
CGTCGGGCAGCGGGGCCCGGGTCACCGGGACCGCGCCCGCCGTGTGCCAGGCGGCCTGCACCGTCCTGCGCGCCGGATCGCGCAACGCCGTGGACAGCAGCAACTGGCCGTCCGCGGTCAGCCGTTCGCCCACCACGCGCAGTTCGGGCTCGGCCTGCACCGCCAGATCGAGGTGGACGGGGCCGGCCGGGCCGTCGACCGTGCAGCCGATCCGGAACCCCCGCCGCCCCTGCGCGTCCGCGCAGGCCCGCTCCGGGACACAGCTGCCCGGGTCGTCGAAGACCTCACCGAGCTCGTCCCCCGCGCCGAGCCGCGCCAGCGCCTCGTACACCTGGAGCGCGCTCGTCTTACCGCTCCCGCTCGCCCCTGTGAACAGGGTCAGCGGGGCGAGCGGAAAGGCGGCGCCGCGGTGCGACTTGAAGGCCGAGAGCCGCAGTTCGGTGACGGTGGGGCGTGCGTAGGTTGCGTCCATGGTCCGGACCGTACGCACGCCTCACGGTGGCGAACCGTTCCGTCTGGATGACCTTCCTACGATCGGGGGACTGCGGCCGCCGCGATTCCCTCCACCTCCATGCCGGCCGGAGCCAGCAGGAAGACGTTCTTGTCGACCCGGTGCATCCCGCTGCCGAGGCCGAAGACCACACCGCTGCTGAAGTCCAGGATGCGCTTGGCCACTTCGGTCTCGGCCCCGGTCAGGTCGAGCAGCACGGGCACCTGCCCGACGAGGTACTCGGCGACTTCACGCGCGTCGGCGAACACCTGCACACGCAGCACCACGAAACGGCGCTGCTCGGCCGCGTACTCGTTCGGGATCGTCTCGTGGTCCACTCGCGAGGGCCATTCGTTGCGCCCGCGCAGCGGCACCACCTGGGCGAGCCCCTCCCACTGCTCGTCGGTGACGTCGTACTCGTCGTACCTGCTCACCGGACCACCTCGGCTGGGCTTTCTATCTGCATCAGCCAATTCTGACCCCCTTCACCCGTTCGGCCCAACTCCGACACGGATGAGTCCCTTGATCAGCGCCGGGTGTGAGCGCACTCACTGGGCAGCGGTGGCCTCCAGCGCCTGGGCCACCGAGGCGAAGAACCGGGTGTGGGAACGGGCGCTGTCCGCGGCTTCCGGGTTCCACGGCAGCACCCTCGCCCCGTCGGTGAGGCGCAGCCACTCGTCGTTGCCGCTCAGTTCGTCGAGGGGTGTGGCGTTCGACCTGACGTCCGCGAGGACGATGCCGGGGTTCAGCGCCGCCGCCTCCGCCCAGCTGACGGTGGCCCAGTTCGCGCCGGCGCCGTCGGGCGGCCGCACCATGCTGACGCCGTGTTCGCTCAGCGCGCGCAGTTCGGGCCAGGCTCCGGGGCGCGCCAGATGCACCTGGTCGGGCCCGGCGGGTGAGAGCGCGAGCACCTCGGGTCCTGACGGTATGTCCGCGGCCGCGCGCAGCCGGTGGTGTGCGGCGTCCAGCAGCTCCTGCTGCTCGCCGTCGCCGCGGGCCCCCAGCGAGCGGGCGAGCGCGTCGAACCTGCTCCTGATCCCGTCCAGGCTGTGCGTCTGTCCCACGTCGATGACGACGACGGGGACGTGCTCCTCCAGGTGTTTGGCGGTGTCCGGGTCGAGTCCGTACACCTGCCCGCCGCCGTAGCTGACCGCCACCACGAGATCCGGGCCGCCGCCGAGCAGCGTGTCCAGATCGAGCGTGCCGCCCGCTCCCAGGTAGCGGACGGCGCCCTGCGGCAGCGCCCCCGCCTTGGCCGGGTCGACCGCCGCTCCGTCGTGCAGGGATCCGAAGACCGCGTGCGGGGTCAGGCCGTGGTCCCACAGCGTGGCCCCGGCCCGGATGTACGCCGTCACTTTCGACGGTGTCCGCCCAGCCCTCGACAGCTGCCCACGGTCGTCGGAAAACTGCCAGCCAGATCGTTCCATGACGTTTCGCGCCCCCTCCGGGTCAGCGTCGTCCCGTCCTCCGGGCTCCGCACACCCGTACCTGCCCAGCTCTGGTGTACGGCATTCGGCGAGCGGCAACCCGCGTACGGCGATCGGGCAGCGCCCCCGTACTCGGCGACGGTTGAGTACCGGTACTCAAGCCGCTGCCGTCCGGCTCCGGCAGTCTGGAAGCAGGAAGAAGCAGGAAGAAGAGAGACACGGGGCCGCGGCACGCGGACGTACCGCCCGCTGAACGGGCGGGCGCGGCGTACCCGGTCACAGAGCGAGACGGTGGTGGAGAGACGATGGACGGCAAGAACCTGGTGCGGCGGATCGGCCGGACAGTGGCGGGGGACTGGTTGTCGCGCGGGTACCTCATAGTCATCGCGGCCCTGCTGGTCTGGGTGTGGGTGGACACCACGCTGGTCTCGCACCCTGACGCGTCGTTCTCCGGGGTGTACCCGATCCTGCTCACCGCGCCGACCAGCCTGCTCATGCTGCTGCCCGGCGTCGGGGCGTCCCTGACGTACGTCGTACTGGTGGTGGCAGCCCTGGTCAACTCGTCGGTCATCAGTCTCTTCGTCCGCCGGACGGCCGGGTACGGCAGTGGCCGCCGCCGCACCGGCCCCGGTGCGGCCCCCGCCAGGTGACCCGCTCCGCCTGCCCCCCCCGGCCGCACTGGGGAGCACGCCCGCCCGGCGCCGTCCGCGTTGCCCGGGCGGACGGATGCGGGAGAATGACGTCATGCAGAGACTCTCTCTCGAAGCCCTGGCCCGCCAGCAGATCGAACTGGCGGCCACGGCCGGCGGCGGTCATACGGCGGACACCGTCTACGGCGGTCATGAGAAGGTCCTGCGCCAGACGGTCATCGGGATGACACGCGGCTCGCACCTCGCCGAGCACGAGAATCCCGGGGAGGCCACGGTGCAGGTCCTGCAGGGCCGGGTGCGGCTCACGGCGGGCGATCTGTCCTGGGAGGCCCGTCAGGGCGACCTGATCATCGTGCCCGACAGCCGCCACCGGGTCGAGGCCCTGGAGGACTCGGCCCTGCTGCTGACCGTGGCCAAGCTGCTCTGACACCCCCGCTACGCCGACGCTCCCCCACTGCCCGGCCCCCGGCCCCACCGCTCCTGCGGCAGCCCGGCTACCCTCTGCGGCCTGATGGTTTCCGGCCGAAGGACAACGGGGGTACAGCAGTGAGCGGCGAGCGCGACGGCATACCGGCAGAACCCGAACACGTCCGGCCCGCACGGTCGTTGGGCAGGCTGCCCGCGGTCGTACGCGGCGGGGCGACCCTCGCACTGCTGGTAGCGATGGCAGCGGTGGGGCTGCTGTTCGTGCCGGTGTCGCCGAAGATCCACGACCCGTCCGGTTACGCGGGGGAGAACGACACCGTGCAGGTGACCTGCGGCTCGGTCCTGAACCCGGCGGGCGACGACGCGCTGGCGGACAACCGCGACACCGCACCGGCCTGTGGTTCCGCCCGGATCCAGCGCGCGGGATGGTCGGGCGTGGGGCTCGGCGCCGCCTTCGCCGTCCTGGTGCTCTCGCTGCTCATGGGCGACGGAATGTCCGAGGGCCCCGCACCCCGGAGTGACCAGCCCGAGAAAACCGTGTGATCCGTCCGAAGGCCCCGGGCACAATGCCGGCATGCCTGTTTCCTTGCATCACATCGTCATCGACGCCCACGACCTGCCCGGTCTGGCCCGCTTCTGGGCAGCGGTACTCGGCTGGCGGATTCTGTCCGAGCGGGAGCGTGAAGTGGTGATCGGACCGGAGGAGACCGCACCGACAGGTATCTGCTTCATGCCGGTGACGGACCGTAAGACCGTCAAGAACCGTCTGCACCTCGATCTGACGGCCCCCGCGGAGGACCGGGAGGCCGAGATCGCCCGCATCCTCGCACTCGGCGCCACCCCGGCGGACGTCGGCCAGACCGGAGACGAGTCGTGGACCGTACTGGCCGATCCGGAGGGCAACGAGTTCTGTGTGGTCCGCCCGAAGAAGACCCTGATCAGCTGAGGAGACCCTCCCGGCGGTGACCGTGCGGCTGTCAACTCGACGCGGTCACCGCACGGTTGCAGCCGCGCCCGTGCCCTCGTCCTCACCCGCGAGCCATGCGGCGATACAGCGCTTGCCGTCGTGCCAGTGCTCCTCGATGACCGCCGCCGCGCGCTCGTGGTCACCCTCCGCCAGTGCCGAGAGCACCAGCCGGTGCTGCCGGTCCGCCGGGCCGCGCGAGGGCGTGTGCTGCATGTAGGCGATCTCGTAACGGGAAAGGCTGGTACGCAGTTTCGCGATCGCCTCCAGGAGGTGCTGGTTGCCGCAGAGGCTGATCAGCCCGGTGTGGAAGTCCGTGTCGAGCGCGCGCCGCGCCACCGCGTCGCCGCTCGCCTCCAGTTCGTCCAGCAGCCCGGCCAGCCGGTCGTGCTCCGCGGTGTCGAGAGGCCGGCGGACCGAGCGCAGGGCGAGGGCTTCGAGAGCGGCCAGGATGGGGTACACCTCGGAGACCTCACGGTCGCTCAGCGGCCTGACGACGAAGCCGCGCGCCGGCGAGGAGTGCACGACACCTTCGGCCTCCAGACGCAGCAGAGCCTCGCGCACCGGTGTGCGGGAGACGCCGAGGGAGCGGCTGAGGGCTGCCTCCGTCACAGCCGTACCGGGCGGGAGGCGGCCGGTGGAGAGCAGCGTCACGATCCGTGCGTAGACGGCCTCCCTCAGCGGCTCGTTGCGGGTGATGGGAGCGACGGGGCCGGGAGTGCTCATCGGCGGTAGGGGCTTTCGTCGCGGTGCCGCGCCTCGAACTCCGAGCGCATGCAGAGGGTGGAGAGATCGGTCATGCGGTCGACGGCGAGGAAGCCGTCGAGGTGGTCGATCTCGTGCTGGAGCAGTTCGCCGAGCTCTCCGTCGGCACGCAGGGTGTGCTCCTGGCCGTCGGGCGACAGGTAGTCGACGGTGATCCAGGTATGGCGGCGGACCCGGCAGAAGATCTCGACGGAGAAGCTGAGGCAGGCGTCCCAGGGCTCCCAGGTGGCCTCCGATCGCTCCGTGATGCGGGGGTTGACGAGCGTCCAGGGCTCGTCGAGCCGCAGGTGCACCATCCGGACGCCCGCGCCGATCTGCGGGGCTGCGATCCCGCGGCCGTAACCGGTGCGCTTCACCCAGTCCGCCAGCGTGTCGTCCAGGTCGGTGGCGAGCGCACGTGCCCGGCCGGACAGCGGAGTGGTCAGCGGCTCAGCCGGGGTCCGCAGGAACGGGTCGCCGAGTTGCAAGGTTTCTCGTACCGTCACCTGCCTATCGTATGCGATGTACGTGTGCCGGGCACCGGCCGGTGCCCGGCGGAGTGCTCACCGGGGCCGGCCAGGTACCTCGGCCGAGACCCGGCGCACGGGCCATGGCAGGGTCTTACGGGACCAGCGGGCCGCGTTCGCCCGGCGGGCCATGACACACGGAAGGACCGCACGTTGACCACCACCGAGGGCTACCTCTCCGACCTGTTCTCCCTGGACGGCCGGGTCGCCGTCGTGACCGGCGGGAGTTCCGGTATCGGCCGCAGTATCGCCGGGGCGCTCGCCCGGGCCGGGGCGAGCGTCGTCATCGTGGCGCGCCGGGAGGCGGAACTGGCCGCGACCGTCGGGGAACTGGTGGCCGACGGCTGCCGGGCGGCCTGGGTCAGCGCCGACCTCAGCACGCGGGCGGGCGTGCGCGCGGCGGCCGAAAAGGCGGTCGAAGCCTTCGGTGAGCCGGACATCCTCGTCAACTCCGCCGGGGTCAACATCCGCCCGCCGATGGGCGAGTTGGACGACGAGGCGTGGGACACCACGATGGGGGTGAATCTGGAAGCGCCCTATCTGCTGGGGCAGCGGTTCGGCCCCGGCATGGCCGAGCGCGGCTTCGGCCGGATCATCCACGTCACCTCCCAGCAGGCGCACCGGGCCTTCGTCCAGAGCGGCGCCTACGGGGTGTCCAAGGGGGCGCTGGAGTCGCTGGCCCGCTCCCAGGCCGAGGCGTGGTCGCCGCACGGCGTCACCTGCAACACCCTGGTGCCCGGTTTCGTGATGACGCCGCTCAATGTGCGGCTGTCGTCCGACCCGGAGAAGACGGCCGCCCTGGCCGCGCGCACCATGACCGGACGTAACGGTCTCGCCGAGGACTTCGAGGGCGCAGCGGTGTTCCTGGCCGGCCGCGCCTCCGCGTATGTCACCGGTCAGTCGGTCTTCGTGGACGGCGGGTTCTCCGTCCACTGAGGGTCATGCGCACGGGGGGAACCTCAGCTCAGGAGCATCTGGTCGTCCAGCGCCGCCACCCACTCGTACCACTGGTCCATGCCCTCGCCCGTCGTCGCGGACACCGTCAGCACCCGTACGTCGGGGTTGACGGAGCGGGCGTACGCCTCGCACCGGGCCACGTCGAAGTCGACATAGGGCAGCAGATCGACCTTGTTGATGAGGACCAGGTCGGCGGCACCGAACATATAGGGGTACTTGAGCGGCTTGTCCGTGCCCTCGGTGACCGAGATGATGACGATCCGGCTGCGCTCCCCCAGGTCGAAGAGGGCCGGACACACCAGGTTCCCGACGTTCTCGACCAGGACCAGCGCTCCGGGCTCCGGTGCGAGGGTGGCGAGGGCGCCCTCCATCATCCCGGCGTCGAGGTGGCAGCCGGCGCCGGTGTTCACCTGCACCACCGCGCATCCCGCGCGCTTGATGCGGTCGGCGTCGAGCATGGTCTCCTGGTCGCCCTCGACCACCGCGACCGGACGCCGTCCGGCGAAGTCCCTGATGGTGCGCTCCAGCAGGGTCGTCTTGCCCGCGCCGGGTGAACTCATCAGGTTGACCGCCACGATGTGCCGCTCGGCGAGCCAGCCGCGGTTGCGCTCCGCCTGCAGCTCGTTCTTGGCGAGCACCCGCTGCTCCAGGGTGACCGTCTGGCCGCCGTCGGGCGCGGCCCCGTGCCCGTGGTGGTCGTGGCCTTCGTGGCGCCCGTGACCGTCGCCATGGTCATGGTCGTGGTCGTGGTCGTGGTCATGACCGTCGCCATGGTTGTGGCCGTGACTGTGGTCCTGATGACCGGTGGCCCGTGCGTGGTCCTCGTGGGGCAGGGCAATCCGCGTGCCGCCGCCCTCTTCGCCACAACCGCAGGTACCGCACATGGGTCAGCCCACTTTCATCGAGATGATCTGCAGTTCACGTCCCGACGTGATCTCCACGTCGGCGCTGCCGCACGGACAGAGCAGTACGGGATCGGCCAGGGCGAAGTCCTGTGCGCACGTGCGGCAGCGGGCCGATCCCGGGGGCTGGTCGATCTCCAGATGCGCGCCCTCGGCCACCGTGCCGGCCGTCACCAGGTCGAAGCAGAACCGCATCGACTCCGCCACGACAGCCGTGAGCACTCCGACCCGCACGCGGACGGTGCGGACCGGCCTGCCTTCGGCGCGCTCGCAGACCATGTCGACGACGCTCTGCGTGATCGACAATTCATGCATCTCTGCCTCGTTCCCGCGTCGGTGGCACGACCGTAGGACCTGAAACCGGTGCGTGCCTCTTACGCTTGATTCGGTCGGCCCTTTTCTCTTTCCGGTTCATTCGACCGGCGCAATCCGGATCCGGTCACCGGAAGAAAGCCGAGCCGACTGCGTCCGAGCGGCTCGCATTCCGATGTCCACACCGCCGAATGGCACGGCCCAATGGCATCCGTACGGATTTCTTCCCGCGTTGACAGGGCGCGTGCTCCGGGCCTAGATGGTAGCAATGTGAGCGACACCACACTCGTGAACCAGGCGCCCCGATCCCAGCGGAATCCGCATCGGCACGCCGGTCCCGGAAGGCGGCAGCGCTATGCCGACAGAGGCAGCGGTAAAGGCAGAGGAAACCCTGATCCACGTTCTCTGGATCAATGCCGGACTCAGTTGTGACGGCGACTCCGTGGCCCTGACGGCGGCCACGCAGCCCAGCATCGAGGAGATCGCGCTCGGCGCCCTGCCCGGCCTGCCCCAGGTCGCGGTGCACTGGCCGCTCATCGACTTCGAGTGCGGGCCGACCGGCGGCGCCGATGACTTCCTGGAGTGGTTCTTCAAGGCGGACAGAGGTGAGCTGGAGCCGTTCGTCCTGGTCGTGGAGGGGTCGATCCCCAACGAGCAGCTGCACGACGAGGGGTACTGGTGCGGCTTCGGCAACGATCCCGCCACCGGACAGCCGATGACCACCAGCGAGTGGATCGACCGGCTGGCGCCGAAGGCCACCGCGATCGTCGCGGTCGGGACCTGCGCGACATACGGCGGTATCCACGCCATGTCCGGGAATCCGACGGGCGCGATGGGGGTGCCCGACTATCTGGGCTGGGACTGGAAGTCCAAGGCGGGAATTCCGATCGTGTGCGTCCCCGGATGCCCGATCCAGCCGGACAACCTGTCCGAGACACTGACCTATCTGCTCTACATGGCGACGGACCAGGCCCCGATGATTCCGCTGGATGACGCGCTGCGCCCCGCGTGGCTCTTCGGACAGACGGTTCACGAGGGGTGCGACAGGGCCGGCTACTACGAGCAGGGCGATTTCGCCACCGAATACGGATCGCCCAAGTGCATTGTCAAACTCGGCTGCTGGGGGCCCACGGTCAAGTGCAATGTGCCCAAGCGCGGCTGGATGAACGGTATCGGCGGCTGTCCGAATGTCGGCGGAATCTGTATCGGGTGCACCATGCCGGGATTCCCGGACAAGTTCATGCCGTTCATGGACGAGCCGCCCGGCGGCAAGCTCTCGTCGAACGCGGTCGGGCTGTACGGGGCGACCATGCGCCGGCTGCGCAACATGACCACGCACACGCTGGACCAGGAGCCGAAGTGGCGCAGGCCCGGCAGGAGTCTCACGACCGGTGCCACCCGCACCTGGTGACCGACCGCAACGGAAAGAAAGATGAGGCGGCGCAATGACCGCGACGCAACGCAGGGGTGGCAGCGGGATCCCGGGCAAGGACGACCTTGTCGAGATGGCGTGGGACCCCATCACCCGCATCGTCGGCAGCCTGGGGATCTACACGAAGATCGACTTCAAGCAGAAGGTGGTGGCCGAGTGCCACAGCACCAGCTCCATCTTCCGCGGCTACTCGGTCTTCATGAAGGGCAAGGACCCGCGCGACGCGCACTTCATCACCAGCCGGATCTGCGGCATCTGCGGCGACAACCACGCCACGTGCTCCTGCTACGCGCAGAACATGGCGTACGGGGTGAAGCCGCCGCACATCGGTGAGTGGATCGTCAACCTCGGTGAAGCCGCGGAGTACATGTTCGACCACAACATCTTCCAGGAGAACCTGGTCGGGGTCGACTACTGCGAGAAGATGGTCGCGGAGACCAACCCGGGCGTACTGGAGCAGGCCAACCGCACCCCGTCACCACACGCCGAGGCCCACGGGTACAAGACCATCGGCGACATCATGCGCTCGCTGAACCCGTTCACCGGTGAGTTCTACCGCGAGGCCCTCCAGGTCAGCCGGATGACCCGGGAGATGTTCTGCCTCATGGAGGGCAGGCACGTACACCCCTCCACGCTCTACCCGGGCGGCGTGGGAACCGTGGCGACCGTGCAGCTGATGACGGACTACATCACCCGCCTCCAGCGCTACGTCGAGTTCATGAAGAAGGTCGTGCCGATGCACGACGACCTCTTCGACTTCTTCTACGAGGCGCTGCCCGGCTACGAGCAGGTCGGCAACCGGCGCATCCTGCTGGGCTGCTGGGGCTCGTTCCAGGACCCGGAGCACTGCAACTTCAAGTACCAGGACATGACCGAGTGGGGACGGAAGATGTACGTCACCCCCGGTGTGGTCGTGGACGGGAAGCTGGTCACCACCGACCTGGTGAAGATCAACCTGGGCATCCGGATCCTCCTCGGCTCGTCGTACTACGGCGACTGGGAGGAGCAGGAGATGTTCGTGACCCACGACCCGATGGGCAACCCGGTCGACCGCAGGCACCCGTGGAACCAGCACACCAACCCGCAGCCGCAGAAGCGGGATCTGGACGACAAGTACAGCTGGGTCATGTCGCCGCGCTGGTTCGACGGCAAGGACTACCTCGCGCTCGACACCGGCGGCGGCCCGCTGGCCCGGCTGTGGACCACCGCGCTGGCCGGTCTCGTCGACATCGGGTACATCCAGGCCACCGGCAACAGCGTCAGGATCAACCTCCCCAAGACCGCGCTCAAGGGCCCGGTCGAGCTGGAGTGGCACGTCCCGAAGTGGAGCAACACGATCGAGCGCAACCGGGCGCGCACCTACTTCCAGGCGTACGCGGCCGCCTGCGCGCTGCACTTCGCCGAGAAGGCGCTGGTGGAGATCCGGGCGGGCCGGACGAAGACCTGGGAGAAGTTCGAGGTCCCGGAGGAGGGCGTCGGCTGCGGCTTCACCGAGGCGGTACGCGGCGTGCTCTCGCACCACATGGTGATCAGGGACGGCAAGATCGCCAACTACCACCCGTACCCGCCGACCCCCTGGAACGCGAGCCCCCGCGACAACTTCGGTACGCCGGGGCCCTACGAGGACGCGGTGCAGGGCCAGCCGATCTTCGAGGAGAACGACCGGGAGCACTTCAAGGGGATCGACATCATGCGCACGGTGCGCAGCTTCGACCCCTGTCTGCCCTGCGGCGTGCACATGTATCTCGGCGAGGGCAAGAAGCTGGAACTGCTGCACTCCCCCACCCAGTCCGCGGGCAGCGAGTGATGGCGGAGACGGAACAGAGCGCTTCCGGGCCCGCCGACTGGCGGGCGACCGGTGACCGTATCGACACCCTGATCGCCGCGAGTGCGGCGGGCGGCGCCGTGGCCCGCGAGCGGAGCGAGGAACTGGTCCGGCTGGTCACGGACTTCTACGGCGCCGGTCTTGAGCGGCTGCTCGACCTCGTGCACGAGCAGGGCCGACTGGACGACGAGCTGCTGGCGGCTCTCGCGGCCGACGACCTGGTGGCCAGTCTGCTGCTGGTGCACGGGCTGCACCCGTACGGCGTGGAGACCCGGGTCGAGGAGGCGCTGGAGAGCGTCCGGCCGTATCTCGGTTCGCACGGCGGCGATGTGGAGCTGCTGGGCGTCACGGCGGACGGGGTCGTGACGCTGCGGCTGCTCGGCAGCTGCGACGGGTGCCCCTCGTCGTCGGCCACGCTCAAGCTGGCCGTGCGCAGCGCGGTCGAGGCGGCCGCCCCGGAGATCACCGGGATCGAGGTGGAGGCACCGGCCGAGGGCGCGGCGGGCGAACCGGGGCCGCTGGTCACGGTGGACTCGCTGTTCTCCCGGCTGCACGAGGCGGCGTCCGCTCCGGGCGACGGCGCCTCGTCCTGGGAGGCCGTGCCCGGTCTCGAAACCCTGGAGCCCGGTGGCGTACGGCACTTCACCGTGGGCGCGATCCCGGTTCTGGCGTGCCGGCTCGGGTCCGGTCTCTTCGCCTTCCGTGACTGGTGCGCGCGGTGCGACCGGTCGCTGGACGGTGTGGCGCTGGCCCGCAGGCTGGGCGGCGCGTCCGGGGACGGCGTGCTGCGGTGCCCCGGCTGCCGTGCGCACTACGACGTACGGCGGGCCGGTGCCTGTCTCGACGTGGACGGGCTGCACCTCGATCCGCTGCCCCTGCTCGTGGACGGCCCGACGGTCTCCGTCGCGGTGCCCGCACCGGTCTCCGCATGAGCGCCCCGGGCCGTACGACGACCCCGGTGTCCGCGCTGCGGCGGATCGCCCGCAACCGTCCGCGGCCGGTGGCCGGGGAACGCTGCGAGATGTGCGCTGAGCAGGTGGGCCCCGAGCACTCGCATGTGGTGAACCTGGAGAGCCGGGCGCTGATGTGCAGCTGCCGCGCCTGCTATCTCCTGTTC
Organism: Streptomyces sp. SID10853; assembly: GCF_010548145.1. GTDB lineage: Bacteria > Actinomycetota > Actinomycetes > Streptomycetales > Streptomycetaceae > Streptomyces. The sequence continues at coordinate 1,966 of NZ_JAAGLN010000191.1, read as the reverse complement.
ACCGAGGAGGACGCGCGGCTGCGCTACCGGGCGGTGCCCGAGCGGTATCTCCGCTTCGACGGAGTGCCGCTGGACGCACGGGCCTGGGACGAGCTCCAGATCCCGGTGGGTCTGGCGTTCCTGTTCCGCAACTCGGTGCAGGACCGCACGGTCGCCTTCTACCCCGGGCCCGCGGGCGCGACGGAGTCCGAACTGCCGCTGGAGGCCTGGGACACCATCGTGTCGGCCGCGCCCGCCCTCGCGGTGCTGCGCCCCGACGTCGAGGCGCTGCTGATCCGCCGCCCCGGCACCGGGGACGGCTCCTGCCACCTGGTGCCGATCGACGCGTGCTACGAGCTGGTCGGCCGGCTCCGGACGCTGTGGCGCGGCTTCGACGGCGGCCGTGAGGCGCACACGGCGATGGACGCCTTCTTCGCGCAGGTGCGGGACCGCAGCAGGGCCGTACCCGCGGAGGCGGCCTCGTGAGCGGCACGGACTTCTCCGTACTGGACTTCTCGGTGCTCGACATCGCGGCCGAACCGTACGCGGCGGCACCCCAGTTGACGGCCCGGCTGCGGATCGAGGAGAGCAGCGGCGAGCGGATCCACGCGATCGTCCTGCAGTGCCAGGTCCGTATCGAGCCGCAGCGCCGCTCCTACGACGGGGCCGAGGAAGAAGCGCTGCGCGGGCTGTTCGGGGAGCGGTCCCGGTGGGCGGACACCCTGCGGCCGTTCCTCTGGATGCAGTGCAACACCACGGTCCAGGGGTTCACCGGCGCCACCGAGACCGGCCTCGCGCTGCCCTGCACCTATGACTTCGACGTGACGGGCTCGCGGTATCTGCACGCACTCGGGGAGGGCACGGTCCCGCTCACGCTGCTCTTCTCGGGCACGGTCTTCACCAAGGGCAGCGCCGGCTTCGGCGTACGGCAGATCCCCTGGGACTGCGAGGCCCGGTATGCGATGCCCGTCGCTGTGTGGCGGGAGATGGTCGCCGCCCACTTCCCGAACGCCGGGTGGATCAGGCTCGATCACGACGTCATCGCCGAGTTCGCCGGCTTCCGGGCGCGGCGCGGGCTGATCAGCTGGGAAGAGACGGTCCACACGCTGCTGGCCGAGACCGGAGAGGTGGTCCCGTGACCCCTGTGAACGCCATGAGCCTCGACGAGGTCCGTACGGTCGCCGACGCGGTGCTGTACGAGGGGTATCTGCTGTATCCGTACCGGGCCAGCTCAGGAAAGAACCGGTCGCGCTGGCAGTTCGGCGTGCTCGGGCCGCCGTCCGCGGCGCCCGCCTGCTTCGGCGAGGAGCCGGACATGGCGATGCAGTGTCTGCTGGCGCCGTCCGGCTCGCCCGCCGCTGTGACGGTCCATCTGCGCTTCCTCCAGGTGCAGCTGCGCGAGGTGCAGCGGCTCGGAGCGGACGGCGGCCACACCCCGGTGGCCGAACTCACCGTGTCCGGTGCCACGTTGCTGAGCTGGGAGGAGGCCGTGGAGCAGGAGATCGTGCTGCCCGAGCTCTCCCTGACGGAGCCGGCCGACGTACGGCGCACCGTACCCGGCGGCGAGGACGTGGAGCAGCTGACCGGCGCCGACGGCGCGCCGGCCGGGCGCATCGTACGGCGCAGGCTGCCGCTGGACGTCCGGATCCGGCTGGCGGCCACCGATGACGACGGGCTGCTGCGGCTGTCGCTCACCGTGGCGAACGAGCATCCGGGGACGCCCGGCTCCAAGGACGAGGCGATCCGCAGCTCGCTGATCGGGGCGCATCTGATCCTGCGGGCGCACGGCGGCGAGTTCGTCTCGCTCCTGGAGCCGCCGGAGCACGCGGCGGCCGCCGCGGCCCGCTGCCGGCAGCGCAGATGCTGGCCGGTCCTGGCCGGCGCCAAGGGCTCGGCGGACACCGTCCTGGGCGCGCCGATCATCCTCTACGACCACCCGGAGGTGGCCGAGCAGAGTCCGGGCGCCCTCTTCGACTCCACCGAGATC
>NZ_JAAGLN010000190.1 GCF_010548145.1 Streptomyces sp. SID10853 | reverse complement strand
CCGGCTGCGCCACGAGGCCGCGGTCGCGTCGGCCGTCGCCGACGGGGCGCGCCAGCTGCTCGCCCATGTCGAGGTGTCGCTGGTCCGCGCCGAGCAGGAGCGGGCCGCGGCCGAGGCCGCGAAGGCCGGGCGTGAGCAGGAGCTGGCCGCCGAGCGGAACCGGGGCCGTGACCTCAAGGCCGAACTCGACCGGCTCACCGACTCGGTGCACCGGGGCGAGGTGCTCGGCGCCGAGAAGCGGCTGCGGATCGAGCAGCTGGAGACCAGGGCGCTGGAGGAGCTGGGGGTGGAGCCTGCCGGTCTTGTGGCCGACTACGGGCCGGACCAGCCGGTGCCGCCGTCGCCCGCCGCCGAGGGGGAGGAGCTGCCCGATGATCCGGACCATCCGCGGAACCAGCCGGTGCCGTTCGACCGGGCCGGGCAGGAGAAGCGGCTCAGGTCGGCCGAACGGGCGTACCAGCAACTCGGAAAGGTGAACCCGCTCGCTCTGGAGGAGTTCTCCGCGCTGGAGGAGCGGCACAAATTCCTCTCCGAGCAGCTGGAGGACCTGAAGAAGACGAGGGCCGACCTGCTGCTGGTGGTCAAGGAGGTCGACGAGCGGGTCGAGCAGGTCTTCACCGAGGCGTACCGCGACACCGCGCGCGAGTTCGAAGGGGTGTTCGCCCGGCTCTTCCCTGGCGGTGACGGACGGCTGATCCTGACCGATCCCGGCAATATGCTCACCACCGGTGTGGACGTCGAGGCCAGGCCGCCCGGCAAGAAGGTCAAGCGCCTCTCGCTGCTCTCCGGCGGGGAGCGGTCGCTGACCGCAGTGGCCCTGCTGGTGTCGATCTTCAAGGCCAGGCCCAGCCCGTTCTATGTGATGGACGAGGTGGAGGCGGCGCTGGACGACACCAACCTCCAGCGGCTGATCCGGATCATGGAGGAGCTCCAGGAGAGCTCCCAGCTCATCGTGATCACTCATCAGAAGCGGACGATGGAGGTGGCCGACGCGCTCTACGGGGTCTCCATGCAGGGCGACGGCGTCTCCAAGGTCATCAGCCAGCGCCTCCGCTGAGCCCGCCCCGCCCCGGCTGATCGGCCGTCGGGCGAGCCGGTCCCCAAGTGGTGGGCGCACGGAAGCTGTGCACAACTGGAGGGGCTCGTACCCCCATGGCCGTCATCGCGGACGGGCCCGAGGAGCTCATGTGACCAGCACGGCGAACACACCGCAGGCCGGTGGCAGTCCCGCTGCCCCGGACCACCTCGCGCATGTCATCTTCATCACCGCGGCGGCCGCGATGGGCGGGTTCCTGTTCGGCTACGACAGCTCGGTGATCAACGGAGCCGTCGAGGGCATCCGGGGCAAGTACGACGTCGGTTCGGGGACCCTCGCCCAGGTCATCGCCGTCGCCCTGATCGGCTGCGCGATCGGTGCGGCGACGGCCGGCCGCATCGCCGACCGCATCGGGCGCATCCGCTGTATGCAGATCGCGGCCGTCCTGTTCACCATCAGCGCCGTCGGTTCGGCGCTGCCGTTCGCGCTGTGGGACCTGGCCCTCTGGCGCATCATCGGCGGTTTCGGCATCGGGATGGCATCGGTGATCGGCCCGGCCTACATCGCCGAGGTCTCCCCGCCCGCGTACCGCGGCCGGCTCGGGTCCTTCCAGCAGGCGGCGATCGTCATCGGCATCGCCGTCTCACAGCTCGTCAACTACGGCATTCTGCAGACGGCCAACGGGAACCAGCGCGGCAAGCTGCTGGGGATCGAGGCATGGCAGCTGATGCTCGGGGTCATGGTGATCCCGGCGGTCATCTACGGACTGCTGTCCTTCGCCATCCCCGAGTCGCCCCGCTATCTGATCCAGGCGGGCAAGCCGGACCGGGCCAGGAAGGTGCTGTCCGAGGTCGAGGGCACCCACATCGACCTCGACGCCCGGGTCGAGGAGATCCGCCTCGCCATGAAGCGCGAGCACAAGTCGACGTTCAGGGACCTGCTGGGCGGAGGCTTCTACTTCAAGCGCATCGTCTGGGTCGGCATCGGGCTCTCGGCCTTCCAGCAACTGGTCGGTATCAACGTCGCCTTCTACTACTCGGCGACCCTGTGGCAGTCGGTGGGCATCGACCCGTCGACCTCGTTCCTGTACTCGTTCACCACGTCCATCATCAACATCATCGGCACCGTGGTCGCCATGGTCCTGGTCGACCGGATCGGCCGCCGGCCGCTGGTGCTGATCGGCTCCGTGGGCATGGTCATCGGGCTCGCCCTGGAAGCCTGGGCGTTCTCGTACCATCTGGTCGGCGGCAAGCTGCCGACTCTCCAGGGCTGGGTGGCGCTCATCGCCGCCCACTGGTTCGTGTTCTTCTTCGCGATGTCGTGGGGTGTCGTCGTCTGGGTCTTCCTCGGCGAGATGTTCCCCAACAAGATCCGCGCCGCCGCCCTCGGCGTGGCCGCTTCGGCCCAGTGGATCGCCAACTGGGCCATCACGGCCAGCTTCCCGAGCCTCGCCGACTGGAACCTCTCGGCGACGTACGTGATCTACACCGTCTTCGCCGCGCTCTCGATCCCCTTCGTGCTGCTGTTCGTGAAGGAGACCAAGGGAAAGACGCTGGAGGAGATGGGCTGAGGATCCATCCCGTCCCCTGCGGGTCATACGCCGATCCGCTCGATGATGCGCCGGTCGATGATGCGCCGGTCGATGGGCCCGGTCTTCTCCTTGAGCCGCGTGAACACCGGCGTGTGCGGGTCGGGACGCTGCAGCCCGGCCATTTCCGGAGCTTCCTCTCGCCGGCGGTCAGTGGGTGCGGGTCCGCGGGCTCAGGTGAGGGCGGTGACGAGCAGGGCGAAGGCGGCGATGAGGACGGCGACACGGACGTAGTGGAGCCGGTCCCAGCGGTTCATCTGCTGCTTCCAGTCGGCGGGCCGGTCGTCGGGGGTCCACGTCTTGCCCCGGTTGTTGATCGGGACGAGCAGCAGGACCGACATGATCACGCTGAGGAGCAGCAGCGCGGCGGCGGTGACGACGAGGGCGGTGCCGTGGCGGTGCCATCCGGCGATGGCCCAGGCCGCGACGAGGACGAGTGAGCTGATGTACCAGACCGGCATCACGGCGCCGAGCATCCGGCCCCCGTGGGCGCGGCCTAGCTGGCCGCTGTCACCGGGAAGTGAGTCGAGGATCCGGTTGATGACGAAGGCGACGGAGAACTCCACCCCCACCATCAAGCCGACGACCACGGTGGCGACGGCCTCGAGTGCGTTGATCATGACGACCTCTCCGAATCTAGTGTTGCTAGCTGATGAGTCAACGCTAGGCTGCTGTCGCTCGATTGTCTAGCGGTGCTAGGATCGAAGCATGTCGGTACAGGAACGCAAGGAGCGTGAACGGGCGGGCCGTGAGCGCCTCATCGTGGCGACGGCCCGCGAACTCGCCGAGCGGCAGGGCTGGGACGCGGTCACCACGCGCCGGCTCGCCGAGCGCATCGAATACAGCCAGCCCGTCCTCTACAGCCACTTCCGCGGCAAGCGCGAGATCATCGGCGCCGTCGCCCTGGAAGGCGCCGCCGAGATGGCCGTGGCGCTGAGGGCGACCACCTCCGCCGCGGACGGACCCCGGGCCCGGGTCGCCGCGCTCGCCCACGCGTACCTCGAATTCGCCGCCCGCAACCCGGCGGTCTACGACGCCATGTTCCGGCTCGACGGCGGTCTGGCGTTCGCGGACGAGGACACCCCCGAGCCGCTGAAGGACGCCTTCGCCGCGCTGCTGGAGACTCTGGGCGAGGTCGCCGGGGACGGCGTCGACCCGGGGCTGTTCACCGAGGTGTTCTGGGCGTCCCTGCACGGGCTGGCGTCCCTGACCCGGGCGGGACGGCTGCCGCCGGAGCACACCGGGCCACGGGTGGAGCTGCTGGTGGACCGGCTCGCCATGGTCTGACACACCGTCCCGGCGGGCAGGCGGCCGGGACCTCGGTCCCCGCCCTTGCCCACCCGTGGCACCGCTTCCGGTCACTCACGCCCACATGGCGTATCCGCTGACCGCCGGGGACCGCACCCGGGGCGGTCACCCGCCCCGGACGTCGCGATGCTCAGGGAGCACGACTCGATACGTGCCCCCGTGGCGCTGTCCGGCTCAGCTCTTGAGCCGGGGCAGCACGTCTTCCGCGAACAGACGCAGGCTGCGCCAACCCTCGTCCACCGGCATCCCGCCGCACAGCGGATGCAGCACCAGACTGCCGGCGCCGCCGTCCGCCAGGGCCACGCACTCGTCCGGGGTGACGATCCGGTAGATGCCCTCCGCGCGTAGGGCGTCCACCGTGGCCGCCGCCGAACGGACCGCCGAGTGGATGTCGGACGACTGCCAGGAGGAGTACGTGCGCGCCTCGTGCAGGAAGTACTCGCCGTATTCGGCCCAGGCCCGGTCGGGATCCTCCGCGATGTGCAGCAGCGGTGTCTCGGCCTCCGGCATCATGCAGAAGCCCTCGGTCCCGTGCTCAGCGCGCTGCTGGTGGTAGTACGCCTCCAGTTCCGGCAGATACGCGCTCGGGAACAGCGGCAGCCCCAGCCGGGCAGCCCGGCGCGCCGCCGCCCGGGACGATCCGCCGACGAGCAGCAGGGGGTGCGGGTCGGTGTACGGGCGCGGGGTGACCCGGACCGTGCGCCCCCGGTACTCGAACGGTTCGCCGGTCCACGCGGTCAGCAGCGTTTCGAGCAGTTCGTCCTGGAGCCGGCCGCGCCTGGTCCACTCGACGCCCTGCTGCGCGTACTCCTCGGGCCGGTAGCCGATGCCCGCCACCGTGGCCAGCCGCCCCGCGCTGACCAGGTCGAGCACCGCGATGTCCTCGGCGAGGCGCAGCGGGTCGTAGAGCGGGCCGATGATCGCGGACACGGTGACCGCGATCCGGCGGGTGGTTCCGAAGACGGCGCCCGCGAAGACGAACGGGGAGGGCAGCCAGTTGTTGCCGACGCCGTGGTGCTCCTCGGTCTGGACGGTGTCGACGCCGTGGCCGTCCGCGTACGCGGACATCTCCAGGGCGGTGCGGTAGCGGGCGGAGAGTGACTCGGGGGTCGCCCGCGGATCGACGAGATTGAACCTGACGACTGTGAAGGCCATGACGGGAAATCCCCCTTCGCCGGGTGGGAGCTGGCGAAGGGGGACGGTAGCTGACAGAGCATCAGATAGGTAGGGTCGCGGGCTCACGGTCCGTGCCGGGGCCCTGCCCCGCCGCACCGGCCCGCGGCCTCGGCTTCGGGAGTACGGCGTAGAGCACACCCGAGACGAGGATGGTGACCACCCAGCCGAGGCCGTTGCGGCCCAGCCAGCTGTCCGCGAACGGGCCGCTGAACCAGGCGGAGTCGGCGGTGCCGGCCGTGGTGAACAGCATCCCCGTGACCAGCGCCGCGAGCCACGCCACGACGGCGGCCGGGCTGAAGCCGCCCCTGTACCAGTAGGCGCTGGTCCTGGTGGTGTCCATCAGTGCCACCGGGTCGTAGGTGCGGCCGAGCAGCATGTCGGCCCCGAAGACCCCGATCCAGGCGGAGAAGGCCACCGCGAGCAGTGAAAGGAAGGCGACGAAGGAGCCGAGGAAGCTGGTCGCCGCCAGCATCAGGACCAGTCCGAGGACCACGCTGATCACGGCGTTCACGGAGACCGCCCAGGCGCGTGGCACCTTGATGCCCAGGGTCAGCGCGGTGAAGCCGGCCGAGTACATCGACATCGCGTTGATCAGGACCATGCCCACGACGGCGATCAGCAGATACGGCACCGCGATCCACATCGGCAGGACCTTGCCGAGGAAGGAGACCGGGTCGGACGCGTTCGCGAGGTCCGGGGTGGAGACCGCCATCACGGCGCCCATCAGCACCATCGGCAGGACCACGATGCCGGCGCCCCCGATGGACGCGCCGACCATGCCCGTACCGGAGGAGCGCCGCGGCAGATACCGGGCGAAGTCCGGCCCTGACGGGACCCAGCTGAGACCGCCGGCCGCGACCAGGCCGATGCCCGCGACCAGGGAGGCGGTGGTGCCGGCCGGCTTGGCGAACACGGCGGACCAGTCGGTGTCCGCGATCAGATAGACGAGCACCAGGACGGAGAAGATCCCGAAGAGATACGTGGACCACTTGTTGCACAGGTGCAGGGCGTTGATGCCGAGGCCCGAGATCAGGAACGTGGCCGCGACGAACAGCAGCAGGGTCACGACGATCAGCGGTGTGCTGCTGTGGATGCCGAAGCAGATGTCGAGCACGGTCAGCAGCGCGTACGCACCGGTCACCGCGTTGATCGTCTCCCAGCCCCAGCGGGCGATCCAGATCAGTGAGCCGGGCAGCAGATTGCCGCGCTGGCCGAAGACCGAACGGGACAGGGCCATGCCGGGGGCGCCGCCGCGCTTGCCCGCGATGCTGATGAAGCCGACCAGTCCGTAACTGATCACGGGGGCCACGAAGGCGGCGATCAGCGCCTGCCAGAAGTTCAGTTTGTCGGCCACGACGAGGCTCGCGCCCATCGCGAGCAGCAGCACACTGATATTGGCGGCAACCCAGGTCGGGATCAGGTCGCGGACACGGCCTTTGCGTTCGTTGTCCGGGACTGGTTCGAGACCGCGGGTTTCCACCGCGCCTTCGACGTCGGAGGCGTGGGGCATGGGGTACTCCGTGCACGTGTGAGGGGAGTTGGGGACGGGGAAAAGACGATGTGACGCGCGTAGATAGCGACATCATGGTAGGGCGGCCGCGAAAATTTCAAATAGAGGATTTAGTCCCTTGTGCGATCCGACGAAGCTGATACGGCCGGGCTGTGAACGATCACTGAGCCGTGACTGATACTGGGTGGGTTATGGAAATCGTCATCCTTGCTGTAGTCATCGCCCTGGTCGCGGTCGGCGCGATCAGCGGGCTCGTGGTCAGCAGCCGCAAGAAGAAGCAGCTGCCCACGGCACCGCCGAGTGCGCCGACCATCACAGCGCCGCCCGCCGAACCCCAGGTCGGCGAGGACGCTGCCCCACCGCGCGACGAGTCGCGCCGCACCATCGAGGAGGTTGACCTCCCGCCCGCGGACGAGGCCGTGGGCGCTCCTGCTGCCGTCGAGGACCCGGTCGTCGCGGAGCCCGTCGCCCCCCGGATCGAGATCCCGGAGCCGACCGAGGGCCGTCTCGTACGGCTGCGCGCCCGGCTCGCCCGCTCGCAGAACTCGCTCGGCAAGGGACTGCTCACCCTGCTCTCCCGGGACAACCTCGACGAGGAGACCTGGGAGGAGATCGAGGACACCCTGCTCACGGCCGACGTCGGGGTCGCTCCCACGCAGGAGCTGGTCGAGCGGCTGCGCGAGCGGGTCAGGGTGCTCGGCACCCGCACACCGCAGGATCTGCGCACGCTGCTGCGCGAGGAGCTGCTGAATCTGCTCGGTACGGACTTCGACCGCGCGGTCAGGACCGAGGGCGGCCTGGAGACTCCCGGCGTCGTCATGGTGGTCGGGGTCAACGGGACCGGCAAGACCACCACCACGGGCAAGCTCGCCCGGGTCCTGGTGGCCGACGGCCGCAGTGTGGTGCTCGGCGCCGCCGACACCTTCCGGGCCGCCGCCGCCGACCAGCTCCAGACCTGGGGCGAACGGGTCGGGGCGCGCACCGTGCGCGGCCCCGAGGGCGGCGACCCGGCGTCCATCGCCTACGACGCGGTGAAGGAAGGCATCAAGGAGGGCGCCGATGTCGTCCTCATCGACACCGCGGGGCGGCTGCACACCAAGACCGGCCTGATGGACGAGCTCGGCAAGGTCAAGCGGGTCGTGGAGAAGCACGGCCCGCTGGACGAGGTGCTGCTCGTACTGGACGCGACGACCGGGCAGAACGGCCTGGTGCAGGCGCGGGTGTTCGCCGAGGTGGTGGATATCACCGGCATTGTGCTGACCAAGCTGGACGGCACGGCCAAGGGCGGCATCGTGATCGCGGTCCAGCGCGAGCTGGGCGTGCCGGTCAAGCTGGTGGGCCTCGGTGAGGGGTCTGACGACCTGGCTCCCTTCGAGCCGGAGGCGTTCGTGGACGCGCTGGTCGGGGACTGATCCCGTACCGGACCGGCTCCGTCCGCCCAGGACCGACCCGTACGGGACCGACCCGTGACCGACGAAGGGCCCCGCCACACGGTGCAGATGTGGCGGGGCCCTTCGCGCGCTCCCGCACCGGCGCCGGCCGGTACGGGAGGCGCGTCAGGCGGGAACGTGCCGGTGGCAGATGTACGCCAGGGTGCCGAGCAGCAGCCGGGCCTGCGGCGGTCCGCTCGCCGTCTCCAGCGACGGCGGCCGCAGCCAGCGGGCCGGGCCCAGGCCCGCGTGGTCCGACGGCGGGGCGGTGATGTGCTCGCCGGGGCCCAGGCCGTGCAGATCGAGATCCGCGTCGTCCCAGCCCATCCGGTAGAGCAGCTCGGGCAGTTCGCGAGCGGCGCCGGGGGCCACGAAGAACTGGGCCCGGCCGTCCGGGGTCGCGCTCACCGGGCCGAGCGGGAGCCCCATCCGCTCCATCCGGACCAGGGCCGTGCGCCCGGCCGGTTCGGCGACGTCGATGATGTCGAAGCAGCGGCCGACCGGCAGCAGCACCGCGGCGCCCGGTGTCCGGGCCCAGGCACTCGCCGCCTCACCGAGCGTGGCGCCCGCGGGCACCGCGGGCGCGAAGCCGAGCGGGTGGGCACCCGGAGACGCGCACCCGGCCTCTCCGCAGGAGCAGTTGCCCGCCGCCGCACGCGCGCCGGGCACCACGTCCCAGCCCCAGAGCCCGGTGAACTCGGCCACCGTCGTGCACTCCGATGTGCGGCCGCGACGCCGGGTGCCGGAGCGGATGTCCCGGATGCCGCCGATAGTGAAGCCCATGCCCCCTCCAACGGGTCCTGCGCGACGGTGGTTACGACCTGGAGCCTCTCCGTCACCCTGCGTCGCAAACGCCCTGGTCGGGGAGGCGTGGGGTGACGTTGGGGGTGGTGCGGAACGATTCGCGCGCCCCGGCGTGCGCCGCTCCACCCGATCCTGATCGCCGAGTTTCAAGTGAATCGCGCCTGGCGGCAGGCGCGTTCATTCGAAGGGGTGGCGAATGGTGGCGTTTCCGGGATCGCCCTCGCCGGGTGCGTGATCGTAGGATTACTTTCAGTGCATGAACCCTCGGGTCGGATGCACTCACGGGTATGCCGGGGGCAAGCCGGTTTTCTGTTCGATGGGGCGCAAGCACCGGACAGAGGACCTCAACTCACGGCATTCTGATATGGGTTGGCGTAATGAGGCTTCAGCGGGATGGGGGCGTTCCAGTGGGCGGCAGTGGCGACGGCGAGACAAGTGCCGGCAAACGCCCGAACGAGCGGCTCGGTTCGTGGTTCGTGCGCAGCGGCTGGTCCAAGGGTGAGCTTGCGCGCCAAGTGAACCGCAGGGCCCGGCAGATGGGCGCGCACCACATCAGCACCGACACCTCGCGGGTGCGGCGCTGGCTCGACGGCGAGCAGCCGCGTGAGCCCATTCCGCGCATCCTCTCGGAGCTCTTCTCGGAACGCTTCGGCAGCGTGGTCGCCGTCGAGGACCTCGGGCTGCGCGCGGCCCACCAGTCACCGTCGGTGTCCGGAGTGGACATGCCCTGGGCGGGTCCGCAGACGGTCTCGCTGCTCAGCGAGTTCTCCCGCAGCGACCTGATGCTCGCCAGGCGCGGCTTCCTCGGCGCCTCGCTCGCGCTCGCTGCGGGCCCCACGCTCATCGAACCGATGCAGCGCTGGCTGGTGCCCACCCCCCCGGGCGAACCGGCCGCCGAACTCCCCGCCGACCACGCGCGGCGCCCCTCCAGGCTCTCGCGGCCCGAGCTGGAACTGCTGGAGTCCACCACGGTGATGTTCCGCCAGTGGGACGCCCAGTGCGGCGGCGGGCTGCGCCGCAAGGCGGTCGTCGGCCAGCTGCACGAGGTGACCGACCTGCTGCAGGAGCCGCAGCCGGGGACCACGTCCAAGCGGCTGTTCCGGTGCGCGGCCGAACTGGCCGAGCTGGCCGGGTGGATGAGTTACGACGTCGGTCTCCAGCCCACCGCCCAGAAGTACTTCGTGCTCGCCCTGCACGCGGCCAAGGAGGCCGGGGACAAGCCCCTCGGCTCGTACATCCTGTCGTCGATGAGCCGCCAGATGATCCACCTCGGCCGCCCCGACGACGCGCTGGAACTCGTCCATCTCGCCCAGTACGGCAGCCGTGAGTGCGCCACCCCCCGCACCCAGGCGATGCTGTATGCGATGGAGGCCCGCGCCTACGCCAACATGGGCCAGCCGAGCAAGTGCAAACGGGCCGTGCGGATGGCCGAGGACACCTTCTCCGACGCGGGTGCCGACGGCGAGCCGGAGCCCGACTGGATCCGCTTCTTCTCCGAGGCCGAGCTGAACGGCGAGAACGGCCACTCGTTCCGCGATCTCGCCTATGTGGCGGGCCGCAGCCCCACCTACGCGTCGCTCGCCGAGCCGGTCATCGACGACGCGGTCGCGCTCTTCGAGAAGGACGAGGAGCACCAGCGTTCGTACGCGCTGAACCTGGTCGGGATGGCCACCGTCCACCTGCTGAAGCGGGAGCCCGAGCAGTCCACCTCCTACGCCACCCAGGCCCTGCACATCGCCAAGCGGGTCCGCTCCGAGCGCGTCAACACCAGGCTCCGCAAGACCGTCGACACGGCCGTCAGGAACTTCGGCGAGGTCCCGGCGGTCATCGACCTCACCGAGCTGCTCGCCGAGCAGCTGCCCGAGACCGCCGAAGCGGTCTGAGGCGGCGCACCCGCCCGTACCAGCGGCACCGCCGCAGCAGCGGCGCCCACCAGGCCCCGGCCACGACAGTCACCCCGTGATGCCCGACTCGGCTCCCCCACGCCAGGTCAACAGGGTGACCGTCGTGGCCGGTTTTCGACCCGCCCGCCGGTGTACACGGGGCCCACCGGGACCCCCGGCCCGCCCCCGCACGTCATCCGGGCGTAACACACGGCACCTCTTCGTCACTGCGGTGAAACACCACACGGCATCGGCGGAAACGGCGCGGAGCCAGTCTCTGAAGACATAACCGGCCGCTGTTCCGCCGCTCTCCACAGCCCCCGCCCGCAGGTGGCCGCACCGACGACGAGGAGACGCCGATGCCCTCAGGCATCATGACCCTTGCTGCAGACGCCCCGAAGCTGTCCTCCGCCAACACCGGGTTCATGCTCATCTGCTCGGCCCTGGTGATGGTCATGACTCCGGGCCTCGCCTTCTTCTACGGAGGCATGGTCCGGGTCAAATCCACCCTGAACATGCTGATGATGAGCTTCATCAGCCTCGGGATCGTCACGGTCCTCTGGGTGCTCTACGGATTCAGCATCGCCTTCGGACCGAGCGGATCGGGCAACGGATTCTTCGGCTGGTCCAAGGACTACATCGGACTCAGCGGTATCGGACTGACCCAGCTGTGGCCCGGCTACACCATCCCGGTCTATGTCTTCGCCGTCTTCCAGCTGATGTTCGCGATCATCACCCCCGCACTGATCAGCGGTGCGCTGGCCGACCGCGTGAAATTCACCGCCTGGGCGCTGTTCATCGTGCTCTGGGCCACGGTCGTCTACTTCCCGGTCGCCCACTGGGTCTGGGCGTCGAACGGCTGGCTCTTCCAGAAGGGCGTCATCGACTTCGCCGGCGGTACGGCGGTCCACATCAACGCGGGAGCGGCCGCCCTCGGCGTGATCCTGGTGACCGGCAGACGCGTCGGCTTCAGGAAGGACCCGATGCGCCCGCACAGCCTCCCGCTGGTGATGCTCGGCGCGGCCCTCCTGTGGTTCGGCTGGTTCGGATTCAACGCCGGATCGTGGCTGGGCAACGACGACGGAGTGGGCGCGGTGATGTTCATCAACACCCAGGTCGCCGCAGCGGCCGCGATGCTGGCCTGGCTCGCGTACGAGAAATTCCGCCACGGCTCCTTCACCACGCTCGGCGCGGCCTCCGGCGCCGTGGCCGGTCTGGTCGCCATCACCCCGTCCGGCGGCGCGGTCAGCCCGCTCGGTGCCATCGCCGTCGGTGCCATCGCCGGAGTGCTGTGCGCCATGGCCGTCGGTCTCAAGTACCGCTTCGGCTTCGACGACTCGCTGGACGTCGTCGGCGTCCACCTGGTCGGCGGCGTCATCGGCTCCCTGCTCATCGGCTTCTTCGCCACCGGCGGCGTGCAGTCCGACGTGGCGGGCGTCTTCTACGGCGGCGGCTTCCACCAGCTCGGCATCCAGGCCATCGGGGTCTTCTCCGTCCTCGGCTACTCGCTGGCCGTATCGGCCGCACTGGCCTTCCTGATCGACCGGACCATGGGGATGCGGGTCACCGAGGACATCGAGGTCGCCGGCATCGACCAGGACGAACACGCCGAGACCGCATACGACTACAGCGGAGCGGGCGGCGGCTCCCGGACGGCCGCGGCCGGCCCGGGACCCGTGGCCGAGGCGGGCCCCGCGAACAAGAAGGTGGACGCATGAAGCTCATCACCGCCGTCGTGAAGCCGCACCGGCTGGACGAGATCAAGGAGGCCCTCCAGGGCTTCGGAGTCCAGGGCCTCACGGTCACCGAGGCCAGCGGCTACGGCCGCCAGCGCGGGCACACCGAGGTCTACCGGGGCGCCGAGTACACCGTGGACCTGGTGCCGAAGATCCGGATCGAGGTCCTGGCCGAGGACGCGGACGCCGAACAGCTCATCGATGTGGTGGTGGCGGCCGCCAGGACCGGCAAGATCGGGGACGGCAAGGTCTGGAGCGTCCCGGTCGAGACAGCGGTCCGGGTCAGGACCGGCGAACGCGGCCCTGACGCGCTCTGAACGACGAGAGACGGGAACTGCCCGGTGACGAGTGCCGACGAGATGACCGGTCAGACGGACGGCCCGGGGCCCAGCGGCTACGCGGCGGCCCGGCTGCGCCTCCTCCAGGAGAAGGCGCAGCCGGGGCCGCCGCGCCGCGCGGCCCTCGCCCGGCTGACCGACGCGTGGACGGGCGCCCTCTTCACGTCGGCGGCCGGGGCCGCCGGTGTGCACGGCGCGGCCCTGGTGGCGGTCGGCGGATACGGGCGCGGTGAGCTGTCACCCCGCAGCGACCTGGACCTGCTCCTGCTGCACGACGGAAAGGCGGACCAGGGCGCCATCGCCTCCCTCGCCGACCGCGTCTGGTACCCGGTGTGGGACCTGGGCCTCGACCTCGACCACTCCGTGAGGACCCCCGGCGAGGCCCGCAGGACGGCGGGCGACGACCTCAAGGTCCAGCTGGGGCTGCTGGACGCCCGGCATGTCGCCGGTGACCCGGTGCTCACCACCGGGCTGCGGACAGCCGTGCTGGCCGACTGGCGCAACCAGGCACCCAAGCGGCTGCCCGAGCTGTACGAACTGTGCCAGGAGCGCGCCGGGCGCCAGGGCGAGCTGCAGTTCCTCCTGGAACCCGACATCAAGGAGGCCAGGGGCGGACTCCGGGACGCCACAGCTCTGCGGGCCGTCGCCGCCTCGTGGCTGGCCGACGCGCCGCGCCAGGGGCTCGACGGCGCCCGCAGACGGCTCCTCGACGCACGGGACGCGCTGCACCTGGTGACCGGACGCGCCACCGAGCGGCTCTCCCTCCAGGAACAGGACCAGGTCGCAGCCGAGCTCGGGCTGCTGGACGCCGATGTGCTGCTGCGCGAGGTGTACGAGGCCGCGCGCACCATCTCGTACGCGGGTGACGTCACCTGGCGCGAGGTCAACCGGGTGCTGCGGGCACGCTCCGCGCGCCCCCGTCTGCGCGCCCTGCTCGGCGGTGG
>NZ_JAAGLN010000018.1 GCF_010548145.1 Streptomyces sp. SID10853 | reverse complement strand
CGGCCGCGCGTACGTGCGGTGCGTCCCGGTCCGGATCGGCGTAGACGGCTACGCTCGCGATTCCGGCATCCCGGCAGGCCCGTGCGACACGGACAGCGATCTCGCCACGGTTGGCGATGAGCACCTTAGTCAGCACGCCGCCGCCTCCCGCGTGGTCGCCCGCCCGCCGCTGAGCGGGCCGGGGATATCGATGACGCGAGGGACGCCGCCGAGGCGTATGCGCTGTCGCAGGTTGTTCATGGTTGCTCCGATCGGAAGGTCAGTGGGGCAGAGCCGGGGTGCGCCACCCGGCGGGGCCGTAGGTGTACGGAGTACGCGGGAGAAGGGGAGGAGACCCCCAGGCCCCGGCCGGGCGGGGGCCCGGGGCGGTGGCGGCGGTGGGGCCGGCGGTGCGGTCGGAGGACAACACCGCGACCATGGCGGCGAGTTCCTCGGCAGTGGGGTTTCCCCGGACAACCTTGATCACAGCGGCTCCTCATGGCACGCGGAGAGTCCTACAGGGGGATGTTGCCGTGCTTCTTGGGCGGCAGTGACTCGCGCTTGTTACGCAGGGCGCGCAGGCCCCGGACGAGGTGCCGGCGGGTCTCGGACGGCATGATCACCGCGTCGACGTAGCCGCGTTCGGCCGCGACGTAGGGGTTGAGGAGGGTGTCCTCGTACTCCGAGATCAGCCCGGCCCGGGTCGCCTCGGCGTCGTCCGCCGCCGCGATGGTGCGCCGGTGCAGGATGTTGACCGCGCCCTGCGCGCCCATGACGGCGATCTGCGCGGTCGGCCAGGCGACGTTCAGGTCGGCGCCCAGGTGCTTGGAGCCCATCACGTCGTACGCGCCGCCGAACGCCTTGCGGGTGATCACCGTGATGAGCGGGACCGTGGCCTCGGCGTACGCGAAGATCAGCTTGGCGCCGCGCCGGATGATGCCGTCGTACTCCTGGTCGGTGCCCGGCAGGAAGCCCGGTACGTCGACGAAGGTGATGACCGGGATGTTGTACGCGTCGCAGGTCCGCACGAAGCGGGCCGCCTTCTCCGACGCGTCGATGTTGAGACAGCCGGCGTACTGCAGCGGCTGGTTGGCGACGATACCGACGGAGTGGCCCTCGACCCGGCCGAAGCCGGTGATGATGTTCGGGGCGAACAGCGCCTGGGTCTCCAGGAATTCGTGGTCGTCCAGGACGTGCTCGATCGTGGTGAGCATGTCGTAGGGCTGGTTGGCCGAGTCCGGGATGAGCGTGTCCAGCTCCCGGTCGGTGTCCGAGGTCTCCAGGTCCGCCTCCTCAGGGAAGGCCGGCGGGGCGGAGAGGTTGTTGGACGGCAGATACGACAGCAGGCTCTTGACGTACTCGATCGCGTCCTTCTCGTCGCCCGCCATGTGGTGCGCCACACCGGACGTGGAGTTGTGGGTACGGGCGCCGCCCAGCTCCTCGAAGCCGACGTCCTCGCCGGTGACCGTCTTGATGACGTCGGGCCCGGTGATGAACATGTGCGAGGTCCGGTCGACCATCACCGTGAAGTCGGTGATGGCGGGGGAGTAGACCGCGCCACCCGCGCACGGGCCCACGACGAGGCTGATCTGGGGGATCACCCCCGAGGCATGGGTGTTGCGGCGGAAGATCTCACCGTAGGCGCCCAGCGAGGCCACGCCCTCCTGGATGCGCGCACCGCCGGAGTCGTTGATCCCGATGACAGGACAGCCGGTCTTGAGCGCGAAGTCCATGGCCTTGACGATCTTCTGGCCGTAGACCTCGCCGAGGGCCCCGCCGAAGACGGTGAAGTCCTGCGAGAACACGACGACCGGGCGGTCGTCGACCGTGCCGTAACCGGTGACGACCCCGTCGCCGTACGGGCGGTTGCTGTCGAGGCCGAAGTGGGTGGAGCGGTGCCGGGCGAACTCGTCCAGTTCGGTGAAGGACCCCTCGTCGAGCAGCAGGTCGATCCGCTCGCGGGCCGTCAGCTTGCCCTTGGCGTGCTGCTTCTCGATGGCGCGTGCCGATCCGGCATGTGTCGACTCCGACGTACGGAGCTGAAGATCGGCGAGTTTGCCCGCGGTCGTGTGGATGTCTGTGGCGTTCACTTCTGTGGCTTTCACTGGTTGTTCCACCCCGGAGGATCGTCGGTCAGAAGGTGTCGTGGGGGACGTGCACGCCCCAGATGTCGCGCAGCGCCTGGGCTACTTCGCCGACCGTGGCGTGCTGCCGCAGTGCCTCACGCATCGGGGGGAGTACGTTGCCGGTGCCCTGCGCGGTGGAGCGCAGAGCGTCCAGGGCACGTTGCACGGCGTCGTTGTCGCGCTCGGCGCGCAGGGCCGCGAGGCGCTCGCGCTGGTCGGTCTCGATGTGGGGATCGACTCGCAGCGGCTCGTAGGGCTCCTCCTCGTCGATGGCGTACTCGTTCACGCCGACGACCGTCCGGTCGCGGTTGTCGATCTCCAGCGCGATCCGGTACGCGGACTTCTCGATCTCGGACTTCTGGAAACCCTGCTCGATCGCCGCGACCGCACCGCCCCGGTCCTCGACCGCCTCGATCAGTTCCAGGGCCGCGCCTTCCACGTCGTCGGTCATCGACTCCATGACGTAGGAGCCGGCGAACGGGTCGACCGTCCTGGTCACGTCGGTCTCGTACGCGATGACCTGCTGGGTGCGCAGAGCGAGGCGGGCCGCCTTCTGGGTGGGCAGGGCGATGGCCTCGTCGTAGGAGTTGGTGTGCAGGGACTGCGTCCCGCCCAGGACGGCGCCCAGGCCCTGGAGGGCGACCCGGACGAGGTTGACCTCAGGCTGCTGCGCGGTCAGCTGCACCCCCGCGGTCTGGGTGTGGAAGCGCAGCATCTGCGACTTGGGGTTCCTGGCCTTGAACTCGTCGCGCATGATGCGCGCCCAGATACGGCGTGCGGCGCGGAACTTCGCGATCTCCTCCAGCAGCGTGGTCCTGGCGACGAAGAAGAACGACAGCCGCGGTGCGAAGTCGTCGACGTCGAGCCCGGCGGCGATCGCTGCCCTCACGTACTCCTTCGCGTTGGCCAGGGTGAAGGCGATCTCCTGCGCGGGCGTGGCTCCGGCCTCGGCCATGTGGTAGCCGGAGATGGAGATCGTGTTCCAGCGAGGCATCTCCCGGTGGCAGTAGGCGAAGATGTCGCTGATCAGGCGCAGTGACTGCTTCGGCGGGTAGATGTAGGTGCCGCGGGCGATGTACTCCTTCAGTACGTCGTTCTGGACCGTGCCCGTCAACCGGTCGCCGGATATGCCCTGTTCGGCGCCCACCAGCTGGTAGAGCAGGAGCAGGGTCGAGGCCGGTGCGTTGATCGTCATCGATGTCGACACCTGGTCCAGGGGAAGATCCCGGAACAGCGTCCGCATGTCCTCGATCGAGTCGATCGCGACACCGACCTTGCCCACTTCGCCACGGGCGATGGGCTCGTCGGAGTCGTACCCCATCTGCGTCGGCAGGTCGAAGGCGACGCTCAGGCCGCCTGTGCCCGCGCGGACCAGCTCGTGGTACCGCTCGTTGGACGCCTTCGCCGTGCCGAATCCGGCGTACTGCCGCATCGTCCATGGCCGACCGGTGTACATCGACGGATACACGCCCCGGGTGAACGGGAACTTCCCCGGGCTGCCCAGTTTGGTGTCCGCGTCGAAGTCCGCCAGCGACCAGCCGTCGTAGAGCGTCTGGATCGGCAGCCCTGACTCGCTCTCTGCAAGAGAACCCATGCCCCAACCTCCTGCGGTACTGGATATCGATAGGACGGTACTCAGTACCATTGGAGCGGGCAAGTGGTCTCGGCCTGCGAGACAGGAGAGGATGGGCCGTCATGAGCAAGCCACCCGCGCGAATCCGACTGGCGGACGCCGCCTTCGCGCTCTTCGACGAGCGCGGATACGAGCAGACGACCGTCGACGACATCGCGGAACGGGCCGGAGTCGGGCGTACGACGTTCTTCCGGCACTACCGGTCCAAAGAAGCGGTGATCTTCCCCGATCACGACCGGCTCCTCGACCTGATCAGGGACCGGCTGGCCACCTCCAGCCAGAGCACCGCCCTGGTCGCCGTGTCGGACGCGGTGCGCCTGGTCCTCCTGCACTACATCGACGAAGGCGACCTCGCCCGCAGGCGTTACACGCTCACCAGCAAGGTGACCGCCCTGCGCGACCGGGAGATCGCCAGTGTGGCGCGCTATCAGCGGCTCTTCCGCGAGTTCATCGCGGACTGGATGGGGGACCCGACGGCGGCGGCCTCACTGCGGGCCGAACTCATGGCGGCGTCGGTGGTCTCGGCCCACAACCATGTGCTGCGCCGCTGGCTCCGCGACGAGTGCTCCGAGCCGGTCGCCGAGGTGGACGAGGCGATGCGTGAGGTTCTCGCGCTCTTCTCGGGACCGCCGGAGCGCGAGAGCGTGGCGGCGGGGGCCGACACCATGATCGTCGCTTTCCGCACCGAGCAGGACTTGGAGGCGCTGCTTCCCTCGCTGAGGCGCCTGGCCGAACGCGGGCCCATGGGCTGATCCTGCCGCCGGGGGCCGGGGGCCGGGGGCCGGGGTCAAGGGCCAGGGGTCAGGGGGTCGAGGGGTCCTGTCGACGGGGGACGGGGGACGTGTCGCCCCCGCCGGCCGCGGTGGCGCCTCGGACGCAGTCGCGGAGCAGGGTGCGGCGCCGGTCGTGTACGTCATCTGGTTCCTGGCTGCCGGCCGCGTACACGTTGCTGACCGGTGACCAGGCCATGGACATGGCGATGACCACGGCCATGATGTCGAACGGGTCGCCCGCGCGGATCCGCCCGGCGGTCTGGGCCTCGGCGATGGCCGCGAGCTTGCGGTCGTCGTAGTGCTGATGCGTCTCGACGAGGTGCCCGGCGGGCCGGCGCTCCAGCCGTGTCCAGGTCGCCAGCCGGATGAGGTCGGGGCGGCGCAGATACTCGTCGTAGAGACGGACGGCCCAGCCCGCGAGATCGTCGGCGTCGATGGGCACGACGTTGGTGATGCGCTCCAGCGAGCTGAGGAAGATCGCGTCGAAGAGCCGTTCCTTGTCGCCGAAGTAGGCATAGAGCTGTGCCTTGTTGGTGCGCGCTGCCGTCACGATGCGTTCGATGCGCGCCCCGGCGATGCCGTGCTGGGCGAACTCTTCGGTGGCGGCGTCCAGGATGCGCTGGTAGGTCGCGGCGCCTCGCGAGGTCTGGGGCTGTTCCGGCATGCCCGCAGTCTACCAAACAGAACAGTTGGTTTGCCTTGGTGTGTGCGCCGCGCCTAGACTTCGGCAGACCGAACAGTCTGTTTAAGGAGTGGGAATGCGAACGAACACCGGATGGCAGGCGGCCGGCCCGACGGCGCTGCGGCGCACTTCGCTGGAGCGGCGTGACCTACGCCCGGACGACATCGCGGTGCGGGTCGACTACTGCGGTGTGTGCCACACCGACCTGCACGCCCTGCGCGCCTACGACCAGGACACGGACGCGCCCCTGGTGCCCGGTCACGAATTCACCGGCGTGGTGACCGGGACCGGACGGGAGGTGACGACCTTCGCGGTCGGCGACCGCGTCGCGGTGGGCAACATCGTCGACTCCTGTGGCGTGTGCGCCATGTGCGAAGCCGGACAGGAGAATTTCTGCCACTCCTTCCCGACTCTGACCTACGGCGGCACCGACCGGCAGGACGGGTCGACCACCCTGGGCGGCTACTCCCGCGAGTACGTCGTGCGCGACACCTTCGCCTACCCGCTTCCTTCCGGTCTCGACCCGGCCGCGGCCGCCCCGCTGATGTGCGCAGGCGTCACCGTCTGGGAACCCCTGCGCGCCCTCGGCGTGGGCCCCGGCAGCCGCGTCGCCGTGGCCGGGCTCGGCGGCCTGGGGCACCTCGCGGTCAAGATGGCCGTGGCACTCGGCGCTACCACGACCGTCATCAGCCGCACCGAGGACAAGCGCGACGACGCCCGCAAGCTCGGCGCCCACGACCTCATCGCCTCCACCGACCCCCAGCACATGGCCTCGGCACGCGACACCTTCGACGTCGTGCTCGACACCATCTCCGCCCCGCACGACCTCGCCCCGTATCTGAAGCCGGTGGCGATGGACGGCACCCTCAGCCTCCTCGGGTACCTGGGCCCCGTCACCGTCGACGCCATGGACCTGCTCCCCGGCCGTAAGAAGCTCAGCTCCGCGGGCAGCGGGGGCCGACCGGCGACAGCGGAGATGCTCCGATTCTGCGCCGACAACGGCATTGCCGCCGACATCGAGGTACTCCCGTCGTCACAGGTGGACACGGCACTCGACCGCCTCCGGCGCAACGACGTCCGCTACCGCTTTGTGCTCGACATGTCCGACCTGGACTGACCGGACTGAGCGGACAGTCGGCCGGGCCATGGCATCGTCGACGCGCCGCGGCGGGTACGGCCGGGCCGGGGGAGAAGAGGCCCTGGCTAGCCCGCGGCGGTGTTGTGCGCGCTCCTGCGGACGCCGATGGTGACCAGCGCGATGGCGGCGGCGGCGAACATCCCTGCCCCGCCGACGATCGCGCAAATGTGGAGAGCGTCGGTGAAGCTCGCGCCGTAGACGGCGTGCGCCTGAGCCGTGGCCCGGCCGGTGGGGAGACGGAGGACGGCGCCGGCCTGGATGCCGGTGTCGGCCACCACGCCCAGCACCCGGTTCCGGTCGGCGGTGTGCAGGCCGGAGGCGGCGAGGTGGCCCGGCAGGGCACTCAGGGTGCGGTTGGTGAGCAGAACACCGAAGGCCGCGGGGCCGAGCGCGCTGCCGATCTGGCGCAGGGCGCTGTTGGCGGCGCCCACGGTGGGGGCGAGGCGGCTCGGGAGGCTGTTCATCGCGATGGTGGTGATGGGCGCCGTGGCCAGGGCGATGCCGATGCCGAGTACGCCGATGACGGCGGCCGAGACGGCGATCCCGCTGGACGGGTCGAAGGTGGTGACCAGGAGGGCGCCGACGCCGCTCACGACGAGACCGACGACCAGCACGAGCCCGGGGGTGGTACGGATCATGAGCCGTCCGACCAGCGGGCCGAGGACGACGGTGAAGCCGTTGAGGGCGACGAGGCGGACGGCGATGTCGAGGGTGGAGGCGTGCTGGGCGAGGCCGAAGTACTCGCTCAGGGTGAAGACGAGACCGACCTGGGCGAAGAGCGTGAGGCACATGACGGCGGCGGTGCCGGAGAAGGCGAGGGACGAGAAGAGCCGCATGTCGAGCATGGGGTGAGCGGAACGCAGCTCGGTGACGACGAATGCGGCCAGGGCGAGAACGGCGACGACGAACGCGACGACGACTTCGGCGGAGCCCCAGCCGGTGACGCCGCCCTCGATGACCGCGTAGACCAGGGCCGCGATGGCGACGATCGCCAGGAGCTGTCCGGGAACGTCCAGTTGGCGTTCGCGTCCGGCACGGGAGTCGGCCAGCAGGAACGCACCGGCCACGCCGATGAGGGCGCCGAGAACCACGCAGGGCAGGAAGATCCACCGCCAGGATGCGTGGGCGACGATGAGCCCGTTGACCAGCGGGCCGAGTGTCAGTCCCAGTCCGAGGGAGGCCGTCCACAGGGCGATGGCCCGGGTCCGCTGCCGTCGTTCGGCGCATATGTGGGTGAGCAGGGAGAGCGTGGAGGGCATCAGGGCTGCGGTGCCGACACCGGTGAGGGCCTGACCCACGCAGAGCTGTACGACGCTGTTCGCCGTCAGACAGACGAGACCGCCGGTGACCACCAGGGCCAGTCCGGCCAGGTACACCTTCTTGCGGCCGAAGATGTCACCGAGCACTCCGCAGGTCAGCAGGAGCGCGGCGGACGGCATGATGAAGAGGTCGGTGATCCACTGCAGGCTGGTGGTGGAGGCGCTCAGAGCCTGCTGGATGACGGGCAGGGTGACCGAGACACCGACGACGGGCAGGTAGGAGACGAAGACACCCAGACAGGCCAGCACCGTCGTGGCCACCAAGTGCCAGGAAGCTGCCGGGAGTTGGGACGACTGCGGGGGCTGCGCTGAGGTGGGCGACGTGATGGCGGGCATGGCACCTCGAAACATTGTGGACAACGGCGGGCGGCTGTCTGCCCGTGCTGGATGACAGGCCGTCCGGCTGTGCCGTGGACGGTTGTGAGGCTGATGTGCGGTTGCCCTGCGAGGTGGCGGTGCGCCGGTGTGTGGCATCGGTGCGGCCGCCCGGCGCAGGGGTCGACGACACATGCTCGGCCCTGAGCTCAGCCGACCGTAGACGCTAATCGTGTACGATCACAAGAAGTTTCACAGTAAAGAATCGCTGCTCAGATATTCAGCGGGATGAGATGTCGTACATGATTGACGTATTCATCCCGGAGTGCGGGCAGGGTGCAGCGCGGTGCCCCGTCGGGGCACCCCGGAGGTGCCCGTGGGTGAGGGGCTCCGTGCGCGGGGCGGTCCGCCGCCGTCCCGGCCGATGCGTCCGCCGGTGTATCCGCGGGTGACGGCTCAGCCGACGAGTTCGCCGATGGCCCTGGCGGCGGCGGTCAGCCGCCGTGCGATTTCCTCCACGGGCCGTTCGCTCGTCACGTAGACGACGGCGACCGCCGCCCGTGCGGGGCCACTGGTGGGCATGGGTACCGCCACCGACGCCACCCCGGGGATCACCTCGCCGCGGCTGAGGGCGTAGCCGAGGCGGCGTGCTTCCTCGACCGCTGGTCCGGCCCCGGGGGCGCCGACCGGTTCGTCCCGTGCCGACAGGATCGCCACTCCCGGTGCGCCCTGGGTCAGTGCGTGCCGGGTGCCGGGCCGCTGCATCACCGTGCCCGAGGCGTGGCGGGGTTCGACGCTCACCAGGGTGACGCACTCCTGCTCGTCGTCGATCGCCACGAACGTGGTCATCCCCAGGTCCTCGGCCGCCGAGGCGAGTTCGGGCAGTGACACGGTGTGCAGGTCGCGCTCCACCGACTGTGCCAGCACCACCAGTCCGGCGCCGGGTGAGTAACGCCCGGTGGCCTGACGGCTGATCAGCCGGTGGCTCTCCAGGGTCCGCAGCATCCGGTACGCGATGGACCGGTGCACCCCGAGCTCGCCCGCGATCTCCTCGATGCTCAACGGCCGGTGCGCCGCCGCGAGTACCTCCAGCACGCGGATGCCCCGGGAGAGCGTCTGGGACGCGGGTGCCTTGCTGTCGACCATGTCGCAGAACTATAGCGGCCGACCCCTTGCGAGCCGACAGCCCGGACCTTTAGAGTTCTTTATTAGAACGATGAATTCGCATATAGAATTCACGCGATGTCACGGGAGGCGTCATGAGCGCTGGCACAACGCACCCCGCGGGTCTGGATCGGCGCTTTCGAGCCTCGCTGGCCCGCTTCGCCACCGGCGTCACGGTGGTGACCTTCGACGGTCCGGAGGGCCGGCGCGGCTTCACGGCCAACTCGTTCATCTCGGTCTCGCTCGACCCGCCGCTCGTGCTGGTGAGCGTGGCGCGAGCGGCCCGGTCGCACGACGAACTCGCCGACCGGCCGTTCGTGGTGAACGTGCTGGGCGCCGAGCAGGAGGCCATGGCGATGCACTTCGCCGGGCGGCCCCAGCTGGAGCCGGTGTGGGCCGACGGCCCCGCCGGACCCCGGCTGGACGGCGCGCTCGCGCACTTCGCCTGCGAGCCGTGGGCCGCGTACGACGGAGGGGACCACACCCTGTTCGTCGGCCGGGTGGTCGACTTCGACTACCGCAACGGCGACCTGCTCGGCTTCTGCGGCGGCTCCTTCGTGACCATCCCCGACCGGATGCTCGGCATCGAACACCTCATGTGACCCCACCCCGTCCGCAAGGAGACCCCCATGGGCGCACGTTCCGGCCAGGACTTCATCGACAGCCTGGCTCAGCGACACCCGCATGTTCAGATCGACGGTGAGACGCTCACCCAGGGCGGACTGCACCGCCACCCGGCCTTCGCCGGCTTGGCGCGCAGCTACGCCGCCCTGTACGACCTCCAGGTCAGCCCGGAGCTGAAGGACACGCTCACCTTCACCTCGCCCACATCGGGTGAGCCGGTCGGCGCCTCGTTCCTGGTCCCCAGGACCTATGAGGACCTGGTCAAGCGGCGCACGGCGTTCAGCACCTGGGCCAATCACAGCTTCGGCATGCTCGGCCGCACCGGCGACTACCTCAACAGTGGCCTCATGGCGCTCTCCGAGGCGTCCTCATGGTTCAGCGAGTCCAACAAGGACTTCGGGGAGAACCTGGTCCGCTATGTGGAGACCGTCCGCGAACAGGACCTGCTGACCACGCACACCCTGATACCGCCGCAGGTCAACCGCAGTGTCGCCGCGAGCCAGCAGGCCGGCGGCATGCTGGCGGCCCGGGTGGTGTCGGAGGACGACAACGGCATCGTCGTACGGGGTGCCCGGATGGTCGCCACCATCGCGCCGATCGCCGACGAGATCCTGGTCTTCCCCTCCACGGTGCTGCGCAACACCCCCGAGGACGAGCCGTACTCCTACGCGTTCGCGGTCCCGCTCGACACTCCGGGGCTGCGTCTGGTCGCCCGCCAGCCGGTGCTGCACGGCCGCGGCACCTTCGACGAGCCGCTCGCGTCCCGCTTCGACGAGAGCGACGCGCTGGTGATCTTCGACGACGTGCACGTGCCCTACGAGCGTGTCTTCGTGCTGCGCGACACCGCGATCTGCAACCAGTTCTACACACGCACATCGGCGACCGCGCACATGACGCACCAGGTGGCCTCCCGGACCCTGGCGAAGTCCGAGTTCTACCTCGGTCTGCTCTCGGCGATGGCCGACTCGATCGGCATCGGCCAGTTCGGCCACATCCAGGAGGACCTCGCCGAGGTCATCAACATCGTGGAGATCCAGAAGGCCCTGATCCAGGCGGCGGAGACCCAGGGATCGGAGAACGAGTTCGGTGTCCACACTCCGAAGTGGGAGCCGCTGAACACGTCCCGCAACTGGTTCCCCAAGGTGGCCCAGCGCTTCCCCGCCATCGTCCGGAAGTTCGGCGCGGGCGGTCTGATGGGCCTGCCCGGTGCCGACGACGTGTTCGGCGCCGCCGCCGAAGACGTGTCCACCTACCTGCAGGGCAAGGCCATCGACGGTCAGGAGCGGGTGCGCCTGTTCAAGCTGGCCTTCGACGCGAGCATCTCCTCGTTCGCCGGCCGCCAGACGCTGTACGAGAACTTCTTCTTCGGGGACCCGGTCCGGATGGCCGGCGCCCTGGTGAACAGCTACGACCGCACCGAACTCACCCAGCGCGTACGGGACTTCGTGCAGCGCGAGGGCTGATCAGGCTCCGCCCCGGGCGGCGGGCAGCAGGCTGCTTTCTGTTGCGCGTGAATTCATATACGATCTCGACTGTCCGTCCTGGACCGAGACGTTCCGTCCCCGGGCCCCGGGCCCCGGCTCGCGTGCGGGCCCCGGGCCCCGGGGACGGACCGGCGCGCCATGCGCCAGACAGGAGACGACGATGTCCCTCGGAGACTTCCGCAACCACCTCATCCCGGCCGACGCGGAGCGGCTGCGCGACGCGCGCGGCCTGGACCCGTGGACCTATGCCGAGCCGATCCGGCAGACGGACCGGGCCACCGGCCTCATCGACTACTGGCAGCGCCTCTACGCAGAGCCCTACCGAGGCATCACTACCGATGGCCACCCACTCGAAGGGCGCTACGCGATCGCCGACGAGGGGTTCGACGTGGCGGCCGCCGTCACGGCCGCGAAGGGGGTCGTCACCGCGCTGAGCGACGGCGAGCTGGCCCGGGTACGCCATCCCGTCGACGCCGCCGAGTGGCGGGACTGGTACAACCCCGAGTGGCCGATGAACGCACACGGAGTACGCCTCGACGAGGTCTCGCCCGAGGTCCGCACGGCGGTCACGGCCCTCATGCGCGCATGCTTCAGCGACGACGGATACGTCAAGACCAGCCAGGTGCGCTCGGCCAACCTCTACCTGGGCGAACTGTACGACCTGCGGAACATCATGAACGAGTGGAGCTACCACTTCCTGATGTTCGGCGAGCCCAGCGAGACCGAGCCATGGGGCTGGAACCTGTACGGCCACCACCTCGCTCTCAACTGCCTGGTCCTCGGCTCGCAGATCGTGGTCTCGCCCACCTTCATGGGGGCGGAGCCGACCACGGTGGACCGCGACAGCGGCGACAGCTTCGAGCTGTTCCGGCGGGAAGCACTCACCGGCATCGAGCTCATGCGGTCACTCCCGGCCGAGCAGCGCCATCTGGCCACGACTTACCGGCAGATGAAGGACCCGGCCATGCCGGAGGGGCGCCTGCACTTCGCCGACGAACGCACTCTCGGCGGGGCCTACCAGGACAACCGCGTCATCCCCTACGAAGGTGTGCGTGCCCGTGATCTCGGTCCGGCGCAGCAGAGGCAGCTGCTCAGCGTGGTGGAGAGCTTCATCGACTTCCTGCCCGAACGCCCGCTGCGTGCCCGGATGCGGCAGATCGAGTCGGCGCTGGAGGACACCTGGTGGAGCTGGATCGGCCCCGACGACGGTGTTCAGCCGTTCTACTACCGCGTACAGAGCCCTGTCGTCATGGTCGAGTTCGACAACCACCAGGGCGTGTGGCTCACCAACGACGAGCCCGCCCGCTTCCACGTGCACACGGTCGTACGCACGCCGAACGGCAACGACTACGGCAAGGACCTGCTGCGACAGCACTACGCCGCGGCGCACCGGGCCGGTACGGATCACCCCGGTCAGGCCGGTCAGGCCGGCCACCAGGGCCGCTGAGCAGAAGCCCGCGGTCATCACGTACGACGACGGAGAAGCACATGGTGTCACCGCTCGACCGCACACTGGACGGCGAAGAGGAGCCGGGACCGCTGACGTACGAGGCGCCGACGGCGATCCGGCAGATGCTGTTCGCCACCTGGGCGCTGCTCAACTCCCTCACCGGCGACCAGCGCGACCAGGCGTTCCTGCCCATGGACGACGAGCGTCGTGTCGACTGGGACTTCATTCCCAAGCCCGGCCGCTGCGGGGTTCCGCTGTTCGCGCTTGACCGGCACCAGCGGACCGTCGCCCACACCCTGCTGAAGGCCGGGCTGAGCATGCACGGCTACAGCCAGGCCCTGTCGATCATGGCAACCGAGAACATCCTGCGCGAACTCGAAGCCGTACCAAGGGGGTTCGGGGCGATCGCCGGTGACTTCCGTGATCCGGAGGGCTACTGGTTCAGCTTCTTCGGCCGGCCCGGCTTCGAGGACACCTGGGGGTGGCGGGTCATCGGGCACCACATCTCCTTCAGTTACACCATCGTCGGGCAGCGGTACCTCACCGTCACCCCGCTCGCGATGGGGGCCCAGCCCTTCCCGGCCGGAGTGCTCAATCCTCTGGGCGGCAGCGAGGAACTGGCCTTCCGGCTCCTGGGAGCGCTGGAGCAGGACAAGCGGTCCAAGGCACTGATCCACCCCGTCGCCCCGGCGGACTTCGTCACCCGGCAGGTGCCGCGGGTCGGCGCCGAGGAGTGGCCCGACCATGTGGACCTCGGCATCGTGGGGTACCACATCACCGACGAGGACCGGCAGGCCCTGCGCTTCGTGAAGAACGCGCCGTCCGGAGTCAACGGTGCCGAGCTGTCACGTGCCGAACTCGACCTGGTGCATGAGCTGTTGTTCCGCTACTTCGCCACCGTGCCCGAGGAGCTCGCCGCGCAGTACCGCGACGCCGTGCTCGCCGAGGACCCGG
The DNA here is from genome assembly GCF_010548145.1 of Streptomyces sp. SID10853. GTDB lineage: Bacteria > Actinomycetota > Actinomycetes > Streptomycetales > Streptomycetaceae > Streptomyces. The sequence continues at coordinate 38,331 of NZ_JAAGLN010000018.1, read as the reverse complement.
AACGTCTGACGTTCGCGTGGGCGGGCGGCACCGGCCCCGAGAGCCCCCACTACTACCGGATCTCCACCGGGCGCGTCCTGGTCGAGTCCGACAACGCCGTCGCGGCCGGCCAGCACATGCACACCGTCTGGCGTGACCTGGACAACGACCTCGGCCACGACCTGCTGCTCGACCACTACGAGCGGCACGGGCACCACGGCGAGCACTTGCGCCGCCGGCTGGTCAGCACCCGGCCGGAGACCTCCTGAGCGACAGGGCCTGGGTGGCCCGCTGCCGTAGCAGGCGGCCGCTTGCCCTGACCTCACGGAAACGTATATGATTTCTCTAGAATCGAATACGTCGAGGGGACCCCATGAGTAAACAATCAGCGGCGGCCGGCGTTCAGCCGGGGGAGGGGGCGGATCCGCGCTTCAGCGCGCTCCCGTCCCGCCCCGGAAAGATCATCGGGGTCCATCTGAGTTACCTCTCACGCGCGGAGCAGCGGGGCCGGCGTCCCGGCCGGCCGTCGTACTTCCTCAAGCCTTCCAGTTCCGTCGCTGCCGGCGACGGCCGCGTCGAGCGGCCGGCCGGCACCGAACTGCTCGCCTTCGAGGGGGAGATCGCCCTCGTCGTCGGAACGCCCGCGCGGCGGGTGGGCCTGGACACGGCCTGGGACCACATCGCCTGGGTCACCGCGGCGAACGACTTCGGCCTGTACGACCTGCGGGCCAACGACAACGGCTCCAACCTCCGCTCCAAGGGCGGCGACGGCTTCACTCCGATCGGGCCCAAGCTCCTCGACGCGCGGACGCTCGATCCGGCCGCGCTCCGGGTGCGGACGTGGGTCAACGGCCGTCCTGCGCAGGAGGACACCACCGCCGGCCTGCTCTTCCCGCTGGCGCAGATCGTGGCCGACCTCTCCCAGCACTTCACGCTTGAGGCCGGCGATGTCGTACTCACCGGCACTCCGGCCGGGTCGAGCGTCGTCGTCCCGGGCGACACCGTCGAGGTCGAGGTCGACTCGCCCGGAGCGGGCCGCTCGCTCCCCGCGGTCACGACGGGCCGGCTGACGACCACGGTGACCGCGGGCGACGTCGCCTTCGACGGCGCGCTCGGCTCGCTCCCCGCGGCCGACGACACCCAGCGGACCGAGGCATGGGGCTCGCCCGAGATGGCGCGAGCCTCAACCACGGCCGGTTCGAAGGAACTTCACGAGAAGCTGCTGTCGGCACCTGTCGCGGGGCTCTCCGCCCAACTGCGCAAGCGTGGTCTGAACAACGTGACGATCGACGGGGTGAGGCCACTGCACCCCGAGGCCAAGATGGTCGGTACCGCACGGACTCTGCGGTTCGTCCCGAACCGTGAGGACCTGTTCGCCGCCCACGGCGGCGGCTACAACGCCCAGAAGCGGGTCTTCGACGCCGTCGGCGCGGGCGAGGTCCTTGTGATCGAGGCGCGCGGCGAGGCCGGTTCGGGCACTCTGGGCGACATCCTCGCCCTGCGCGCGCACGCGCGCGGCGCCGCCGGCATCGTCACGGACGGCGGGGTCCGTGACGCCGACGCGGTCGCAGCCGTCGGCATCCCCGTCTATACCGTGGGCCCCCACCCGGCCGTCCTCGGCCGCAAGCACGTCCCGTGGGAGGCCGACGTCACCGTCGGGTGCGGTGGTACGACCGTGCAGCCCGGCGACATCGTCGTCGGCGACGCGGACGGCGTGATCGTCCTCCCGCTCGCACTCGCCGAGGAGGTCGTCGACGCGGCGCTCGCCCAGGAGGATGAGGACGCGTGGATCGCCGAACAGGTGGCGGCAGGCCACCCGGTCAGGGAACTGTTCCCGTTGAACGACGAGTGGAGAGCGAGGTACCAGGCATGGCGAGCGGCACAGTGAACCCGGGCATGGCGAGCGGCACGGCGAACAAGGCCAATTCCCTGAGCAAGTCCCAGCAGGCATACCGCTGGATCAAGGAGCGCATCGCGCAACAGGAGTTCACCCCCGGATACCGGCTGGTGCTCGCCACCATCGCGGGCGAGCTGGGCATGAGCGTCGTACCGGTACGCGAGGCTGTGCGGCAACTGGAGGCCGAGGGGCTCGTCACCTTCGAGCGGAACGTCGGCGCCCGGGTGTCGATGGTCGACGACTCGCAGTACCGCTCCGCCATGCAGGTCATCAGCGTCGTGGAGAGCGCGGCCACCGCGCTCGCCGCACGTGAGCTCACGAAGGACGACCTGCGGCGGGCCCGTGCCCTCAACGAGATCATGGCCGGTCACCTCGAACGCTTCGACCCGCGCGCTTTCTCGGCTCTCAACCAGGAGTTCCACCACACCCTTTACTCCAGGTGCGCCAACGCACGGCTGCTGGAGATCGTGAACGCCGAATGGGCGCGCCTCGGCAGCCTGCGTGACTCGATCTTCGCGTTCGTTCCCGAGCGGGCACGTGAGTCCGTACAGGAGCACGACCAGATCCTCGGCCTCATCGAGAACGGCGCTCCGCTGCACGAGATCGAGGAAGCGGTGCGGCGTCACCGGAAGGGCACGCTCTCGGCCTTCATCGAGCACGAACACCCTGACGAGCCCCTCGGATCCGCGCCCATCTGACGGGACCGGCCGGCGCGGCGCAGGAGTCACCGGCACTCCGGAGGGCCCTGCCGGCACCGCTGGCCGGGCGCCGGCCGCCCCGGGAGACCACGACGATCACGGCCGGCGCTGCGCCGGGCCGCGGTCCCACGACAAAGGAGTACGGATGCTGTCCGCCGAGACGATCACCGCGATCGCCGAGGAGCTCGCCGACTCAGGACGTACACGCGGAGTCATCCCTCGCCTCACCGCCCGCTATCCCGACGCCACGGTCGAGGATTCCTACGCCATCCAAGGCGTGTGGCGCGACAGGAGCGTCGCTGCGGGACGCCGTCTGATCGGCCGCAAGATCGGTCTGACCTCCCGGGCGATGCAGGCCGCGACCGGGATCACGGAGCCCGATTACGGCGTGATGTTCGACGACACCGTGTGGGAGAGCGGCGCCGTCATCCCGCACGACGCCTACTCGAATGTGCGGATAGAGGTCGAGCTGGCCTTCGTGCTCGCGACGCCGCTCGAAGGCCCGAACTGCTCGCTCTTCGACGTGCTGCGCGCGACGGAGTTCGTCACGCCTGCGCTGGAGATCCTCAACTCCCACTTCGAGCTGGAGGGGCGCACGATCGTCGACACCATCGCCGACAACGCCGCGTACGGCGGTGTGGTGCTGGGCGGCTCGCCTGTGAGGCCCGACCGGGTGGACCTGCGATGGGTCTCCGCGCTCCTGTACCGCAACGAGAGCATCGAGGAGACGGGAGTCTCCGCGGGTGTCCTCAGCCACCCGGCCACCGGGGTCGCCTGGCTCGCGAACAAGCTCCACCAGCACGGTGCGCGTCTGGAGGCGGGAGAGACCATCCTCGCCGGGTCGTTCACCCGCCCGGTGGCGGTCGCCCGCGGGGACAGCGTCCTGTGCGACTACGGACCGATGGGAATGATCTCATGCCGCTTCGTCTGAAAGCCCCGTTCCGGGACGCACTCCGCGACGCCGCTCCCCGGCCGCTCGCCGGGATGTGGGTGTGTTCGGGCAGTGCGACCGCCGCCGAGATCTGCGCGGGCGCCGGACTTGACTGGCTGCTGATCGACATGGAACACGGCCCGAACGGGCTGGAGTCCGTGCTGGCGCAGCTCCAGGCCGTCGCCTGCTACCCGGCCGTGCCGCTGGTACGGGTGCCGGCCAACGACCCCGTGACGATCAAGCAGGTGCTTGACCTGGGAGCCCAGAACCTGCTCGTACCGATGGTGTCCTCGGTGGCCGAGGCACGGGCCGCCGTGGAAGCGGTCAGATATCCACCGCGCGGCCGGCGCGGTGTCGGATCCGCCCTCGCGCGCTCCGCCCGCTGGAACCGGGTGGAGGACTACCTCACCGAAGCCGATGCGTACACCTCGCTGTTCGTGCAGGTGGAGACGGTCGCGGGGGTGGAGGCCGCCGCCGGGATCGCGGCCGTCGACGGGGTCGACGGCGTCTTCGTGGGGCCGTCGGACCTGGCGGCCTCGATGGGACACCTCGGCCGGCAGACCCACCCGGACGTCACAGCCGCCGTGCTGCGGGCCTTCGACGCCATACGGGGCGCAGGGGTGCCGGTCGGGGTCAACGCGTTCGACCCGGCCGTGGCGCGGACTTATCTGGACGCGGGGGCGAGCTTCGTTCTCGTCGGCGCGGACGTCGCCATGCTGGCCCGGGGCTCCGAGGCCCTCGCCGCTCGTTTCGTGGGCGTGCCGGACGCGGACCGGGCGAGTTACTGACCTCTTGTATCGGGTCGGAGATCGTATATCGATCGCCCCTAAGCGGGCTCCCCGGTTGAGCGGAGAAGCCTCTTCCGTAAAGCGGCCGAAGCGTCGACCTCTCGGGCTCATACCGCTGTGACCTGGGAGTATTCTCCCGCGGCCTGGCCTTGGTGCAGCGCCGAGTGCCCCCTCGGACGCCCGGCCCGCCCTTCCGCTGAAGTCTGAAATCATGTACGATCCATGGAGTTCGAATCATGGCCACTGAGGGCGGTGGCAGCCGGAAACGGCAGGAGGAGCCCGCGTTCCGCGCTGCACACCCTCGACGACGCCCACGACCGAGGAACGGTGGCAGATGACCGCTCTGGTCTCACGAGACATCGACTACACGCACGACGGCACGCGGATGATCGGTCACCTGTGCGCACCGGCCGGTTCCGAAAGCCTCCCCGGTGTCCTGCTCATCCACGACGCCTTCGGCCTGAGCGACGACATGATCGCCACCGCCCGCCGGATCGCGGAAGACGGATACGCGGTGTTCGCCGCGGATCTGTGGGGCGAACGCAGGCTGCCCTTGGCCGAGTCGGAGATCGGCCCGCTCATCGAGAGCCTGGCCGGCGACCGGGCACGCTGGATGGCGCGGGTGGCGGCGGCCCGCGGGGCCGCGGCCGCACAGCCCGAATTCGACGGGTCCGCGATCGCGGTGCTGGGCTACTGCTTCGGCGGTTCCACCGCACTCGAATACGTCCGTACGGGCGGTGCGGTGCACGGCGCCGTGAGCATCCACGGCGGACTCGACCTCATCGAGTTCGACTGGAGCGCGCCGGCCCCCGCCGCGTCCGTCCTCGTGTGCACCGGCGCGGACGACCCGATGGCCCCGGCCGAGGCCCTGACCCGACTGACGGACGCCATGAGCGCGGCAGGCGTCGACTGGGAGGTGGACCTGTACGGCAACACCAAGCACGCGTTCACCAACCCGAAGGCGGCGCACTCTCCCACCCCCGAGGTCATCGCCTACAACCCCCGCAGTGCCGCCCGGGCCCGGGAGTCGTCCATGCGGTTCCTCGGCGGCCTCATCCCGGGCCCGCGGCCCGCCACAAGCTGACCTCTCCCTCCGACCGCTGGGCACCCGGCCGGCGGGCGCAGGGCAGGTCACCCCACCACCCCGAAAGAGAACGAGGACGCCATGCTCGACATCGCCATCATCGGAGCCGGCCCCTGCGGTCTCGCCACCGCGCTCCGCCTCCACCAGCAGGGCTTTCGGCCCCGCATCTACGAAGCGGTCCCCGAGCTGCGACCGCTCGGCGTCGGCATCGACGTCAAGGTCTACGGCACGCGGGAGATGGACGAACTGGGCCTGCTCGACGAGTTCCGTGAGATCTCCGTCGACGCCGACGAGTCGATCTTCTTCAACAACCACGGCCAGGAGATCTACGCCGAGAAGTGCGGTGTCCACATGGGATACGCGCACGAGCAGCGCTTCGTGCACCGCGGCACCTTCCAGATGTTCCTGTACCGCAAGGTGCTGGAACGTCTCGGCGACGACGCGGTCGTGCTGGGCGTACGTACGACCGGCTACACACAGGACACCGACGGGGTCACGCTCCAGGTGGAGCACGCCGACGGCACCGGCGGCCAGGTCCGCGCCGATGTCGTGATCGCCGCGGACGGCATCAACTCGGTGGTCCGCAGGCAGATGCACCCGCAGAGCGCGGAGCCGAAGTACTCCGGCCTCACCATGTGGCGCGGCACGACGCTCATGGAGCCGTTCAAGACCGGCGGCACGATCCTGCACATCGGCGACCCTCGCGTCTCCAGCCTCATCGTCTACCCGATCGAGAACGATTTCGAAGGGACGGGCCTCACGCTCGTCAACTGGGTGGCCGAGGCCACGCGCGGCGAATCCACCGAGGACTGGAACCAGAAGGGTTCCGTCGACGAGATCCTGCCGTACTACGACGACTGCAGGATCGACTTCATCGATGTGCGGCAGATGCTCTCCGACGCACGCGAGGTGTACCTCTTCCCGCTCATCGACCACGACCCCCTCGACAGCTGGGTCGACGGCCGTGTCGTGCTCGTCGGCGACGCCGCGCACGCGATGTACCCGCGCGGCGGCAACGGCGCGTGCCAGGCCATCGTGGACACACGTGTCGTCGCCGAGAAGCTCGCGACCGTCCCCGGCCCCCACGAGGCACTCCTGGCGTTCGAGGCGGAGCGCCTGGAGGGGGTCAACCGGATCGTGATGGCCAACCGCGGTGAGGGGTACGAGGTCATCCGCCGCATGGTCGCCGAGCGCACCGACGGCAAGCGGTTCGACGACATCGAGAAGGTGCTCCCGCTCGCGGAGGCCGACGAGATCTTCAGCAAGTACCACCAGCTCGTGGGCCAGCGGCGCACGGACGCAGGGGGCAAGCCGATGGCCGGCTTCCGCACGTCGGCGGCCGAGTCCGCCTGACGGTCCCGGCACTCACGGAAGGAAGCACTCCGTATGGATCTCGGACTGACCGGAAGGACGGCGTTCGTCGCGGCCTCGTCCCAAGGACTTGGATACGCGTGCGCCCGTTCGCTGGCGCGAGAGGGCGTCCTGGTCACGCTCAACGGCCGCGAGGAGACCAAGCTGGCGGCCGCGGCCGAAACGCTCCGTGGCGAGGTCGGCGGTGCCCGGGTCGCCTGGGTCGCGGCCGACCTCACCACCGGCGGGGGCCGTGCCGCGATCGCGGCTGCTGTTCCGTCCGCCGACATCCTTGTCACCAACAACGCAGGCCCGGCCCCTGGCGGCCTCGACGACTGGGACGAGGACGCGCTCGTGGGCGCGCTGCGCGCGAACATGGTGCCGGCCGTGCAGCTCATGCGCGGCTATGTACCCGGCATGCGCGAGAGGAAGTTCGGACGGATCGTCAACATCACGTCGGCGATGGTCAAGGGGCCCGCCTACGAGATGGGACTTTCGACCTCCGCCCGCTCGGCGCTCACCGCGATCAGCAAGTCCATCAGCAACGACGTCGTCGCCGACAACGTGACGGTCAACAACCTGCTGCCCGAGCGGATCGACACACCACGGCAGGAGTTCATGGCACAGCGGATGATGGCGGCGCAGGGGATCGACCGTGACGAGGCCCGGCGGCGCATCGCCTCGACCGTCGCTGCCCGGCGGCTGGGCCGGCCGGAGGAGTTCGGCGACGCCTGCGCGTTCCTGTGCAGCGCCCAGGCCGGGTACATCTCCGGCCAGAACCTCCAGCTCGACGGCGGCTCGTACCGGGGGGTCCTGTGAGTGCGGGGGGTCCTGTGAGTACGGTCGTCGGCGCGGACGACGGGACCAGGGCCGAGCTGCTCGCCCTCGAAGAGCGCCGCCGCGCGGCTCTCGTCGCGGGGGACATCCCGGCGCTGGCCGACATGTTCGACGCGTCGCTCGTGCACATCCACGCCCCCGGGCTCACCCACAGCAGAGCCCAGCTGCTGGACCACGTCGCGACACGCCGGGCATACCTCGACTCGACCCGGGGTGAACTGACGATCCGGCTCATCGGCGAAGTCGCCGTCATGACCGGCCGGCTGACCAACCGGCTGCGCTCGCCGGGCGGGGGCGAGCGAGTCCTCAGCGGGGTCGTCACCCAGGTGCTGCGGCGCTGCGACGACGGCGAGTGGCGCTTCCTCAGTTTCCAGATGACGCCGGACGGCGAACACGTATGGCCCGCGATGCCATCGGAGTCGGCGGCACCGGACGAGAACACAGGGAAAGACGGACAACGATGAAAATCGCACGATTCCGCGTCGCCGACGGCCCCGTACGGCTCGGGCGCGTCGACGGGGACCGCGTCACCGACATCTCAGGCGTGCCGGGGGTGGGAACGTCGTTGCGCGCGATCCTGCCGGCGCTCGGCACGCTCCGCGCGGCCGTCCTCGCAGCCGATGGCCCGAGTCACCCGCTCGACGCCGTCAGACTGGAGGCGCCGGTCGACGACCCGCAGAAGTACCTCGGCATCGGCATGAACTACAGGGAGCACGCGGAGGAGGCGCGCCAGGCAGGCGTCCCGGTCCCGACGAGCCAGATGTGGTTCAACAAGCAGGTGTCGTGCATCGTCGGGCCGTACGACCCGATCCACAAGCCGGCCGTGTCGGACGAGCTCGACCACGAGGTGGAGCTGGGCGTCGTCATCGGGCAGCGCTGCCGGCATGTGGCCGCCGAAAACGCGCGCGCGGTGATCGCGGGCTACCTCGTGGCCAACGACGTGTCCGTGCGCGACTGGCTGGCCAAGAGGTCACCCACGTTCACGCTGGGCAAGTCCTTCGACACCCACGGGCCGATCGGACCGTGGCTGACGACGGACGACGAGATCGCCGACCCGCACGCCCTGCGAATGCGGCTGAGCGTCAACGGCGAAATCCGGCAGGACTGGCCCACCGACGACATGATCTACGACATCTACCAGCAGATCGCCTACCTCTCGCAGGTCATGACCCTGATGCCGGGTGACATCCTCGCCACGGGCACCCCGGCGGGGATCGGCGCCCCCACCGGGCGTTTCCTGAAGGCCGGTGACATCGTGCGGGCCGAGATCGACGGGCTCGGCGCGATCGAGAACCATGTCGTCGCGGAGCCCTGATCCCGTGCCGCGCCGCGTCAGCGTCCACCTGCCGGGCTTCGGGCACGCCAACCCCATCCCGGTCGCGAGCCGCATCGGCCCGTTCCTGGCCTCGGGGGCCCTCACCGGCCGCGACCCGGCCACCGGTGAGATGCCGCAGGACATCGAAGCGCAGTGCGCCACCGTGTTCACCCACGTACGGGCGCTCATGGCGGCCGTCGACGGCACGACGGACGACATCCTCAAGATGACGTTCCGGCTCGCCGAGTACCGCGACCGGACCGCGCTCAACCAGGAGTGGACCGCGATGTTCCCCGACCCGGCCGACCGCCCCGCCCGCCAGGTCGTCGCGGCGCAGCTGGACGGGGGCGCGCTCGTCCACTGCGACCTCCTGGCGGTTCTCGGCGACACGGGCGGCAGGTGAGGGGGCGCGGCTCCGGGCGGTACGGAACCATGGCTGACGGGGGCTGAGAGAGGAGACCCGGCCGTATGCCTGAGTGGATCTGTGTGACCTGCGCCGTGCAGTACCCGGACACCGGACAGCCGCCGGCGCACTGTCCCGTCTGCGAGGACGAGCGCCAGTACGTCGGTCCTGAGGGGCAGCGCTGGACCACGATGGGTGACCTGGCCCGCGACCACACCAACGAACTGCGTGACGAGGAACCCGGACTCGTCGGGATCGGTGTGCAGCCCTCGGTCGCGATCGGCCAGCGCGCCCTCCTGGTCCGCACGCCGCACGGAAACGTGCTGTGGGACTGCGTGCCCCTGCTCGACGACGACGCGAAGCGGCAGATCGCCCGGCTGGGCGGGATCGACGCGATCTGCATGTCCCACCCGCACTTCTACGGCGCCCACATCGAGTTCGCCGAGGCTTTCGACGCCCGGGTCCTGATCCCGCGCGCGGACCAGCAGTGGATCCAACGGCCTTCGCCCCGCATCGAGTTGTTCGACGACGAAGCCGAGCCCGTGCCCGGGCTCACGCTGGCCCGGATCGGCGGGCACTTCGACGGCGCCTCGGTGCTGCACTGGCCCGCGGGCTCCGCCGGCCGGGGCGCACTGCTGACCGGGGACACCGTCGCCGTCGTCCAGGACCGGCGCTGGGTCAGCTTCATGTGGAGCTTCCCCAACTTCATCCCCCTCGACGAGCACACCGTCGACGACATCGCCCGCAGGGTCGAACGCTTCGCCTTCGACCGCGTCTACGGCGGCTGGTGGGGCCGCGTCGTGATCGGCGACGGCGCCGCGGCCGTCCGCCGCTCGGCCGACCGCTACATCGCACGGCTGCGCGGGGAACGGCCGTCACCGTGAGGAGCAGCGGTCAGTACGGCCCAGGTCCCGGGCCCGCGCCGCACCGGCGCGGACCCGGGACCTGTTTCGGCTTCCCCCGGTCACTCCGTGGTCAGGGATAGACCCTGCCGCTGCACGGATCGATGCCCGCCTTGCTGAGGCAGACCTTGTAGCTGGTCGCACTCTTGTCGAAGTACGCGTCGGCACAGTTGGAGTTGTGGCCGTCCTTGTCGCTGAGGGTGTACTGGGTGCCGCCGTCCGCGAAGTAGTAGACGCCGTAGACCGAGTGCCCGTCGCTCTTGTCGTCGCAGACCCAGGCGTGGTGGTTGGCGGTGTTGTAAGCCGCGTGCCCGCCTCCCACATAGGCTTTGGTGGTGCTCGCCGGGGTCATCGTGGCGCTCGCCGCCGCCGCGGTCACCAGTGAACCGCCGAGCAGCGCCGTCACACCTGCGGTCACTGCGGCGATCCGGCGGATCCTGGCCTTCTCACGTTGGTTGGGCATATCTGTTCTCTCCCGTCTGTGGGAAACGGTCCGCGATGAAACCGTCTCTGCTGAAGCGGTGAAACCGACTCCGGTGAAACCGTCTCCGGTGAAACCGACGCCCGCCGCGCCGAGGCGCGAGGAACCGCTGCCTGCTGCTCGTCGGGCGAGGACTGCACCCACCTTGGACGGCCGCACCCCCTGGGACGACCCCGACGGAGCCTTCCGGGACGGCGGGTCGGGAGATACCGCCCGGCCTGCGAGGACGGCGGTTGCTGGGACGGTCGTGGGACGGTCGTGGGACGGGGGAGGGGAGGAGGGGACGGTCAGCCGCGGCCGTGGGGGCGGCTCAGGACGAGGACGGGGGTACCGGTCAGCGTCAGGGCGCGGCCGTGGAGCGGCTCCTGGCGTCCGCCGATGTGTGCCACCGCCACGGCGTCAGCGGGCACGGGAACAGCCGTACGTCCCTCTCCGGCCCACAGCACGCTCTCCTGTCCGGCGCGCCCCGGCCTGCGGAAGTCGCACCTCCACACCGCTCCGGGTAGCCCGGCCGCCGGGCCGTGGCCGCACCCCACCGTGCTCGCCCCGGCCAGCCAGTCCTGCAACTGCCCGACCGCACGCGCCGCGGCGGTCGGCGGTCTGCCTTCCGCCTGCAGTACGACCGGGACACGCGTACCGCCCCAGCTGTACAGGTAGGTGCGCTCCAGATGCAGATCCCGGGCAGCCAGTCCGACCAGATAGGTGCGTACGGCATAGTCCGCCGCCCGTGCCCCGGTCAGTCGCTGCCCGTGGGGGATGTCGTAGGCGGGCCCGGTGTTCCACAGCGCGATCCCCGCGCCGGCCGAGTGGAGTGTCTCGTACGCGGTACGCACCTGTTCGTACAGCTGCTCCGGTGGCTCTGCGCCGGGCCGCTGCCGCAGTTTCAGGCCCGCCACATCGCAGAACCGGTACCCGCCGAGTGCCGCGAACCGGCGTACGAAGTCCTTCCCGGCCGGTTCACCGGCCCGCTCCATGGAGGGACAGACCACGGTGGCGCCCGGATCGGCGTGCCGGATGACGTCGGCCGCACGCCGGACCATCTCGACCAGCTTCGCGGGGCTCCCGGTGTAGAAATGCTGGTCGTCGGCGGTGTCCCACAGTTCATAGGCCGCGATCCTGCCGCGGTCCCGCCGGACGAGTTCCCGCACGAACCGGTCCCAGTCGGCGAGCGAGTCGGGCGGTGCGGTGCGGGATTCATCGGCGTAGAGCGAGCGGCCGCCCGCCGGCGCGGCCCAGGCCGGTGTCCCGCCGAACACGAACAACACCGGTCGGCCCGCGCGGCGCGCCCCGGCCACCAGCCGGTCGAGCGGAGCCCAGGCGAACGTGCCCCGCCGTGGCTCCAGGTCGGCCCAGCGGGTGCCGCTGTCCCACAGCCGGACACTGCCGACCCGGAACGAGGGCATGGCACCGGTGTTGGAATTGAGCGTCACCCCGAACCCGGCCGGCTCGACCGGATCAGGCGCCCACACCCAGGACATTCCGGGCCCGCCAGGGTCCGCGACAGCGCGCCGCCCGTGCTGCTGGACCCCGCTCCCCGACATCATGAACACCGCGGTCAGCACCGCGGCCACCACCAGCACCGTACGCGGCAGCCGCCACCGCCACCGCCACCGCGCCCGGCGTGGTGGGCTCGCCGCGGGCGCCTCACCCCTCGCCGCCGCGGGCGGTATCCGGTCAGGCGGTGCCGGTGCCGGTTCCTGTACCGGTTGTTGTGCCGGTTCCTGTGCCTGCGCCCGTTCCGGCAGCTGCCGCCGGGCCGCCCGCCACAGGCGGAGCAGATCCTCCAGCTCGCCCGGTCCCGCACCGCACTCCTCCGCGAAAGCCACCAGCACCCGGCAGTCCTGCGGAACGCTCGCCCCCGTGCAGTACCGGTGCAACGTGGAGCTCGTGGTGAACACCCGCCCGGCCAGAACCCCGTAACTGTGGCCGCTGCGCTGCTTCAAGTCCTGCAACAGTGCGGCCAGTTGCCCGGCGGCCTGCTTCGAACGACGGTCGTCTCCCCCGTTGACAGCCATGACCAGCAGGCTATCCAAGGGTGCGGCTTCCCTCAGGCGAAACGGTTCCGGGGAGGACGGACGGGACAGGAGTGGCCACTGTCATGGAGAAACCCCCGGCGCAGCGGGTGCCGCGCCGGGCGGGGCCCGACGGATCGCCGTACCGCCGTGGCTACTTGAAAGAGCGCAGCCGCAGGCTGTTGGTGACCACGAAGACCGAGGAGAAGGCCATGGCGGCCCCGGCGATCATCGGGTTGAGCAGCCCGGCCGCGGCGAGCGGCAGGGCCGCCACGTTGTAGCCGAAGGCCCAGAACAGATTTCCCCTGATGGTGCCGAGGGTCCTGCGCGAGAGCCGGATCGCGTCCGCCGCCACGCGCAGATCGCCCCGTACCAGCGTCAGATCCCCGGCCTCGATGGCCGCGTCCGTGCCCGTGCCCATCGCCAGGCCCAGATCGGCGGTGGCCAGTGCGGCCGCGTCGTTCACGCCGTCGCCGACCATCGCCACCGAACGGCCTTCGCCCTGCAGCCGCCTGATGACGTCCACCTTGTCCTGCGGCAGTACCTCGGCGATGATCTCGTCGATACCGACGGCGCGGCCCACCGACTCGGCCACCGCCCTGTTGTCGCCGGTCAGCAGTACGGGGGTGAGGCCGAGCGCCCGCAGCCTGGCGACCGCTTCGGCGCTGGTCTCCTTGATGGCGTCGGCGACGGTGAGCACGCCCCGGGCCTCGCCGTCCCAGGCCACGACGACCGCTGTGCGCCCGTCGGCCTCCGCCGCGGCTTTCGCGTCCGCGAGCCCGGCCGGCAGCGCGATGGCCCACTCGGCCAGCAGCTTCTCCCGGCCGACGAGCACGGCGTGCCCGTCAACGATGCCCTGGACGCCGAGCCCGGCGACGTTCTCGAAGTTCTCGGCCACGGGGAGTGGACCGGCCAGCTCTCCGGCGCCCGCCGCGATGGCCTGGGCGATGGGGTGCTCGGAGGCGTGCTCCAGCGCGCCGGCCAGCCGCAGCAGTTCCTTCTCGCCGACGCCCGGCGCGGTGAGGGCGTCCTGGAGGGCCATCCGCCCGGTCGTGACGGTGCCGGTCTTGTCGAGTACGACGGTGTCGACCCGGCGGGTGGACTCCAGGACCTCCGGGCCCTTGATCAGGATGCCCAGCTGCGCGCCGCGCCCCGTCCCGACCATCAGTGCGGTCGGGGTGGCCAGGCCCAGGGCGCACGGGCAGGCGATGATCAGTACGGCGACGGCCGCGGTGAACGCGGCGGTCGCATCCCCGGTCGTGACCAGCCAGGTCAGCAGCGTGCCCAGCGCGATGACGAGGACGACGGGCACGAAGACGCCGGAGATCCGGTCGGCGAGGCGCTGCACCTCTGCCTTGCCGTTCTGGGCCTCCTCGACCAGCCGCGCCATCCGGGACAGCTGGGTGTCGGCGCCGACCCGGGTGGCCTCGACGACCAGCCGGCCCGAGACGTTCACGGTGGCCCCGGTGACGGGATCGCCCGTCCGTACATCGACCGGCACCGACTCACCGGTCAGCGTCGAGGCGTCGACGGCCGACGCCCCGTCGATCACGGTGCCGTCGGCTGCGATCTTCTCCCCGGGGCGTACGACGAAGCGGTCGCCCACGACCAGTGCGGCGACCGGGACCCGGGACTCGCGGCCGTCCCTGAGCACGGTCACGTCCTTGGCGCCCAGCTCCAGCAGCGCACGCAGTGCGGCGCCCGCCTTCCGCTTGGACTTCGCCTCCAGATAGCGCCCGGCGAGGATGAACGTGGTGACTCCGGCCGCGGCCTCCAGATAGATGGAGGACGATCCGTCGGCGCGCGACACGGTGAACTCGAACCCGTGCCGCATCCCCGTCATTCCGGCCGTGCCGAAGAACAGGGCCCACAGCGACCAGCCGAGCGCGGCCAGCGTGCCGATGGAGACCAGGGTGTCCATGGTGGCGGCGCCGTGCCGGGCGTTGGTCCAGGCGGCCCGGTGGAACGGCAGCGCGCCCCAGACCACGACGGGGGCGGCGAGCGTCAGGGAGAGCCACTGCCAGTTGTCGAACTGCAGGACCGGCACCATCGCCATCAGGACGACGGGTACGGAGAGGGTCAGGGAGACGAGCAGCCGCTGCCGGAGCGCGACCGGCTCACCGTCGTCCGCCGGCGGTCCGGTCTCCGTGCGCTCCTCGGCCGCGGGCGGCGCGGGCTCCTCGGCGGTGTAGCCGGTTCTCTCGACGGTGGCGATCAGGTCCGCGACGTCCATGCCCTCGCCGTACGAGACCTTGGCCTTCTCCGTGGCGAAGTTGACCGTGGCGGTGACGCCGTCCAGCCGGTTGAGCTTCTTCTCGACGCGCGCCGCACACGACGCGCAGGTCATCCCGCCGATGGAGAGCTCGACTTCGGCGGCCGGAGCCACCGGTTCCTGGTGAGCCGTAGTGGTCATTGCGTGTCTCCTGGGGGAGTCCGGTGCGTACGGCTTCCGTATGAGCGGGGCGGTAAGGACCGGAGTGGAATCCCAGGCCCGGGACGGAGCGGCCCCGGGCGGGACGGAACGTCAGAGACGGCCGGCGAGCTCGTAGCCCGCCTCGTCGACGGCGGCGCGGACGGCTTCGTCGTCCAGTGCCGCCGATGAGATGACCGTGACCCGGCCGGTGGCGGACACGGCCTCCACCGAGGTCACTCCGGCGATCGCCGAGATCTCCTCCGAGACCGCGCCTTCGCAGTGGCCGCAGGTCATGCCCGACACCTGGTACGTGGTGGTGAGGGGGCCGGCCGCGACGTCGGCCGCGGCACCGGAGCGGGAGTCTGGCTGGGAGGTCATCGCATCTTCCTTAGGATCGCTGTGAGCGGGCAGTCGGGTGGAGCAGGGTCGCACCTTGCGCACCCGTCTTCCCGAAGACAGGAACACCATACCCAAGGGGGGTATTCCCTCGCCTGCCGGGTCACCGCTGCGGGCGGAGCGGCCCGTACGCCGTCCCTGCCGCTCCTGTGGGATCAGTGATCGTGCGGCCCCGCGTGGTGCGTGGGCCCGTGGGCGTCCTCGCAGTGCGCCGCGGAGCGGGCGGCGGACGGTGGAGCGGCGCCGATGGTGAGGTCCTGTACGGCGGCGGCCGTATGGGCGTGGTCGACCTGGAGGGTGGTGTGGGTGATGTTCCACTGGTCCGCCAGGAGCCGTTCGAGACCGCGGCGCACGGCGTGGCAGTCACCGGCCGGGGTGACCAGCACATGGGCGGACAGGGCGGTCTGCTCGGAGCTGATCTGCCAGACGTGCAGATCGTGCACCTCCACGACCCCGTCCTGCGCCGCGAGCTGGTCGCCGAGGATGTCGGGGTCGGTGCCCGCCGGGGCGGCTTCCAGGAAGATACGGCCCGACGCCCGGGCGAGCCCGGCGCCTGCACGCACCATGAGGGCCACCACGACCAGCGTCGCGATGGCGTCGGCCCTGGCGAACCCGGTGGTCAGCACCACTACACCGGCGACCGCGGTGGCGATGAAGCCGTACAGGTCGGTCAGGATGTGCTGGTAGGCGCCCTCGACGTTGAGGCTCGTGCGGTTGGCCCTGGAGATGCACCAGGCGGCGAGGAGATTGACGGCGACTCCGACGAGCGCCGTGACCAGGACCGGTCCACCGGTGACCGGGGGAGGGTCGATCAGGCGTCGCGCCGCTTCGTAGGCCAGCCATGCGGCGAGTACGAGCAGGGTGATGCCGTTGGCCTGGGCGGAGAGGATCTCGGCGCGCTTGAGGCCGAAGGTGTAGCCGCCCCTGGCGGGGCGGGCGGCCAGCCGCATCGCGACGAGCGCCAGGACGATGGACGCGGCGTCGGTGAGCATATGGGCCGCGTCGGAGAGCAGGGCGAGGGAGTGCGAGGCCAGCCCGACGGCGACTTCCCCGGCCATGAAGACGAGGATCAGGGTGAGGGCGCCGCCCAGCCAGCGGCGGTCCGCGTCCTGGGCCACGCCGTGGCTGTGCCCGTGGTCGCCCGAGCCCGGATGGTGGTGATCGTGGCTGCTCACGTGATGCCCCCTGTGCGGTCGCAGACGGGCAGTGAACCTCAGTACGGGCCATCGGTGCAAAGGCTGCACCGATGTCGGTTACCAGTGTCGATAACGGCTGGGCCGGCGCACCGTGCACAGTGCCCGGCCGGCGGGTCGGCGCGCCACCCGCCAGGCATGGGGGAGAGGGCCCGGCCGGGCGCCCGATACCACGCCGGGGTATCGTCGGCCGAACGGTGACGGTCCTGGAGTACCAGGCACCCGGAACACCGGAACACGCAGAGCGGGGAGTCGGGTGAGCAGCGCAGCCGCACGCGGACGGGTCATGGCCCGGCCGGCCGTGGTGTGCGCGCTGCTCTTCGGCCTGTTCCTGATGCACGGCGCCCCGGCCTCCGCGGCCGGCGGCTGCCACGGGGTGTCCGCCGCGGCCTCCGCGGCGGCTGTCATGCCCGGAGGCCACGGCCATTCCGCGATGACGCCCGAGGCCGGGGCCGACCGTCCGGTCACGGCTCACTCCGGTTCCGCGTTCCGGGCCGGCCCCGAGTCGGAGATGCGCGGGGCGGTCTGTGTGTCGACCCCCGCACGCGACCACACCCTGCTCGAGCCCGCGGGTCTCGGCGGGGCGTCCGGTATCGCACTCCTGGCGGCCGGGGCGCTGAGCGGCCGGCCGCTGCTCCCGGGCCGCACCGGCCGAAGAGGGCCGCCGAGAAGCGGGCGGAGTCTGCTGCTGCAGGTGTGTATCGCGCGGGCGTGACAGGACCGCGCCGGACCTGGCCGGTACGGCCAGGGCTTCTGGCAACGGTTCCCGCCCACCCGCGCGCCATGCGGCGCGCCCACCCGGAAAGACCCCGCCATGTCTGTTCACTCGTACTCCTCCGCACGCCGCCGCGCCGGCGTGGCCGCCGGTGTCGTCACCGCTCTCGCGCTGGGACTCGCGGCCTGCGGCTCCGGCGGCTCCGGCGGCAAGGAATCGTCCGCGTCCGGTACGCACCACGGAAGCAGTGCTTCCGCCTCGGCTGCGGGGAACTTCGACGCAGCGGACGTGACGTTCGCGCAGATGATGATCCCGCACCACCAGCAGGCCGTATCGATGGCGAAACTTGCCGACGGCCGGGCATCGGACCAGGAGATCAAGAGCCTGGCCGCCGACATCGAGAAGGCTCAGGGCCCCGAGATCAACACGATGCAGGGCTGGCTGTCGTCGTGGGGCAAGCCGGCGTCGCCGTCCATGGACCACAGCATGCCGGGCATGGACCACGGCAGTGATTCGGCCATGCCGGGCATGATGACCGCCAAGGACATGACCGGACTCAAGGCCGCGAAGGGCAAGGACTTCGACAAGAGGTTCACCGAGATGATGATCGGCCACCACGAGGGCGCGATCACGATGGCCGATGACGAGCAGAAGAAGGGCCGCAATCCCGCGGCCAGGAAGCTCGCTGTCGCCGTGGCGAAGGACCAGCGGGCCGAAGTCGCCAGGATGCGCAAGATCCTCGACCGGCTCTGAGCCCCGCCGCCTCGACCGCCTCTGAGCCCCGCTCCGTGCCCGGCGGGCTGTGACCGGCACGGCCCGCCGGGTGCCGCGTACTCCCTGTTCCGGGCCCTCCTCGCCGAGGGCCCGGAACCGAGCGCTGCCGTACGGCCGGTGGCCTGTCCCCTGTGTCCCTGTCGGGGTCAGGTGCCGGGCGCCGCCCGGCCGGGCAGCAGCCGGGTCTCCGGAGCCCGGTGGGGGCGCAAGTCCCGCAGGACGGACTCGACTTCGACGATGAGAGCGTCGTACGAGACCAGGCGCTGCCACTCCGGGTCGGGGGCACCCGGTACCGTGGCGCCGCGTGCTGTCCACTGGGCGGCCAGCTCCGAGTACAGCGGTGTCCTGGAGTCCGTTCGGCCGAATGAGTAAGCGCCAGCATGCCTTCCCGTTGACGGGGGAGGGCCTTGAGGTGCCACCGGCTGCGGCGTGGGGAGCAGCGGGGCCTGGGCGGGAGGCGGGATGAAGACCGCTGAACCTCTGGCTGTGGTGGTGGCGGGCGCGCGTGCGTTCATGACGGGGGTAACGACCACCGCCCGTCGGAGTAACTCCCCACGGACAGAACGATAAGCTGTGATTTACCCTCTTCGGTGTAATTCAACGTTAAGTCGTTTCAAAACGGGCAATCCAGCGTTGATCCAGCCATGGATCCAAGGGAGCTGTGGGAGCGCCATGCTGTGCTGGCACAGGCGTTCTGCGCCAATGACGAAGAGGTGCGCCGTGCCCAGGGGGCGCTGGACGAGGGACACGCGGTGCGTACGCGGACGCTCGCCGCGTTCGCGGTGACGCTGGGGAGCGACAGCACCGTCGCGGGGCTGCTCGGACTCCCGGAACGCGAGGTACGCATCGCCCGGCGCACCGTGGGCAAGGACGACGCCCGCGCGGTGGCCCAGGCGCTCCTGGCGGAGCACACTCCCGAGCATCCCGAGCCGCCCCCGGTTGACTGCGGCGACGCCAACCAGACGCAGCAGGCGCCCGAGGCCGCCCAGCAGTTCCGTGCCACCATCCCCGCGCCGCGCCCCGCCCAGGCTCCCGGCGTCCCTCCCGTTCCCGAGGAGCCGGTTCAGGAACCCGCCGCGTCCCCTGCCGTCGACGCCGTTCTCGTCGGTGCCTGGAGCACCGGGGTCGACCTCTCCGTACTGGCCAACGAGCTCGGTCTCGACCTGGCGCATCTGGTCGCCAGGGCGCGCTATCTGGAGACCCAGGGCCATCTCACCTATGCGGCGCCTCCCCCCGACCGGTCGGGGCGCCACCGCCGGTCCGGCGCCGAGGCTGCCGCCGCCGCACCCTCCCAGCAGTGGTACCACCCGGCCCAGCACCAGCAGGTCCACCAGCAGAACCCCTGGGACCAGCAGCCGCCGCTCGCCGACTTCACCACCGGTCCGATGCACGACTGGGACGGCATCCTCAACCAGTGGGACGCGAACTCCAGCCCGACCATCAACTCGTCGGTCTCCTGGCAGGGGCGTATGTGACCCTCCCGCTGGCTCCTTCTTCCGCGGCGTCCCCGGTGGTGGCCCGGTACGTCTCGTGCAGACTGGCGGTGTGGCCACAGACGACGCGGAGGACCGGCTCGCGGCGGTCGGACAGGATCTGGAGCGGGCGACCGCCCGGCTGCGGCTGCTCGCCGACGCCAGCACCGCGCTGTCGAGCGTCCTCGACGCGGACGAGGCACTCAACCGGCTGGCACGGCTGATCGTCCCTCAGGTGGCGGACGCGTGTGTGGTGGACCTCGTCGCGGACGGCGGAGTGCGCAGGCTGGCCGCCGTGCACCGCGACCCGGGCCGTGAGCTGCCGCCCGCGCCGGAGAGCCTGCCCTGGTCCGACGAGTTCGCCGCACCGCTGGCCCGGGTGCTGCGCGGCGCGGGACCGGTGACGGTGACCGGCTTCGCAGGGCGCGCGCCGGCGGGCACGCTCCAGTCAGCGCAGCTGGAGCTCTACCGCGCCCTCGATGCCAGGACGGTGCTGATCGTGCCCCTCCAGGTGCGCAGAGAGGTGTTCGGTGCGCTGAGCCTCGTCCGTACCGGGTCCGCCGAGCCGTTCGGTGAGGAGGAGACCTCTCTCGCGGTCGATCTGGGCCACCGGGCCGGGCTCGCCGTCGAGAACGCCCGGCTGTACGCGGTCCAGCTGCGCACCGCCGAGCAGCTGCAGCTCTCGCTCCTGCCCGACCTGTCGGGGATCGAGCACCTGGAACTCGCCGCACGGTATGTGCCCGCCAGGGAGGGGGCCGAAGTCGGTGGTGACTGGTTCGACGCCTTCCGGCTGAGTGACGGCTCCACCGTGCTGGCCGTCGGAGACGTCGTCGGACACGATCTCGCCGCGGCCGTGGGCATGGGGCAGCTGCGCAACATGCTGCGCTCGCTGGCGTACGACAGCGGCGATTCGCCCGCCGGTGTGATGCGCAGGCTGGACGGTGTGATGCAGGGGCTGAGCTCCATCGAACTCGTCACCGGCGTCATCGCGCGCCTCTACACGCCCCCCACCGGGCCGTGGTTCGTGCACTGGACCAACGCCGGGCACCCGCCCCCGGTGCTGACCAGCCCCGCCGACGGCAGCAGACTCCTCGAGGAGGGCCTTGCCCCGCTCCTCGGAGTGGATCCGGCCATCGAGCGGGAGGACGCGCTGGCCGTGCTGGAACCGGGCTCCACCCTGCTGCTCTACACGGACGGACTCATCGAACGGCCCGGTGAGGACATCGGCAGGGGCTTCACCAGGCTGCGTCAGCACGCGGCGAGTCTGGCGGGTGAGCCGCTGGAGACCTTCTGCGACGAACTGCTGGTGCGGCTCACGGACGGCCACTTCGACGACATCGCGGTCCTGGCACTGCGCGTGCCCCCGCGGCCCTGAGGCGCCGGGCCCGGCCGCTCAGTCGCCCGGGTGCGCGGTGCCGGTGGGGCCGGCGGCGCCGTCGTCGTCCGATTCCACGGACGCCCCGTCGCCTCCGTGGTTCTCAGGAGCCTCGGGGCCTTCGGGGCTCTGGGAGTCTTCGGAGCCTTGAGGGTCCTGGGTCTCCTGGCCACCCCTGCGGCGCCGTCGGACGTACCTGACGACCAGCACGACCACGACCAGCCCCACGAACAGCAGCGCGGCGCCCCGGCCGACGAAGTGCTCGATGCTGCTGTACGCGTTGCCCGCTGCGTAGCCGATCAGCGTGAAGCCCACACCCCAGACGAGTCCGCCGAGCGCGTTGAACAGGAGGAAGGTGCGGTACCGCATGCCGGAAGCGCCCGCGAGCGCCGGCATGACCGCGCGGAAGAACGCCACGAAACGGCCCAGGAACACGGCCACCGGGCCTCGGCGGCGGATCAGGTCCCGGGCGGATTCGATGCCGTCCTGGTGGCGGCGCAGGGATCGCGCCGCCAGCAGCCGCGGGCCGAACCGGTGGCCGATCTCGTATCCGACGGAGTCCCCGGCGATGGCCGCTGCCACCACGATGAGGGCGAGCCAGTAGACGGACACCTGGTGCTGCGCGGCCAGGACGCCCCCGATGACGGCAGCGCTCTCGCCAGGGATGACGAAGCCGAAGAACAGCGCGTCCTCGCAGAAGACCAGAGCGGCGACGACGGCGTAGACCGCGGCCCCGGACAGCCCGGACAGCCAGTCGGTGATCGTGCCCACCGTGTCTCCTCCCTGCCGCCACGGCCCTGCCACCAGGTCCCTGCCGTCATGGTCCGTCAGCGCTGTTCGCGGCCCCGAGCGAGCGCGGCCGTGGTGTCCGAGGCTGTCAGCCGCCGCGCTGATCCGCACTACGGCGACGCTACCTCCCGGGCCGCAGGCGCCCGCTGCGGGCTGTGACCGGCCACGGTATGATCAGGAAGATCGGGAGGCCGGTGGTCTCCCGTACGGCGGTGGGGCCCGCCGTACCCGAACTGCGGCGATGGTGCCGCCAACGGTCCCTACTTGCGATGACGCGCGCCCGGTGCGTGCGGTGACCGCCGAGTAGGAGAACCACGTGACGACAGAGGCCCACGCCCCGACGGTGGACGACGACCCCGTCAGCTCGAACCCCGGCACAGGTACTGCCATTCCCGCGCAGCGCGACGGAGCGCGGGCCGCCCAGTGGCCGGTCCTGGCGGCTGTCTCGTTCGGCGGGGCGGCCGGCGCGTCCGCACGGTACGGCGCCGCGCTCCTGTGGCCCACAGCAGGCGGGGCCTTTCCCTGGACGACCCTCGTGGTCAACGCCGTGGGCTGCGCGGTCATCGGCGTGTTCATGGCGCTCATCACCGAGGCGAGGTCGGTGCACCGGCTCGTACGCCCCTTCTTCGCCACCGGGGTCCTGGGCGGCTTCACCACCTTCTCCACCTACGCCGTGGACATCCAGGGGCTGGTCAACGGCGGCCACGCCCGTACCGCGCTGGCCGGTCTGGCGCTGACACTGCTGGCCGCGCTTGCCGCCGTCTGGGCCACGTCCACCCTGACCCGGCGTCTCGTCGCGGGGCGACGGCGGGCCACAGCGCACATCAGTGGGAGCGCCGGAGGTACCGGCCGTGACGAGGAGGAACGTTGAACTGGCTGCTGGTGATCGTGGGGGCAGCGGTCGGCGCCCCGCTGCGCTATCTCACCGACCGCAGGGTGCAGGCGTCGCACGACACCGTCTTCCCCTGGGGGACCTTCGCGGTCAATGTCTCGGCCTGTCTGGTCCTGGGTCTGGTCACCGGCGCGGTCGCCGCAGGGGCCGCGTCGTCCCAGGTGCAGCTGCTCATCGGTACGGGGCTCTGCGGGGCGTTGTCGACGTACTCGACGTTCTCGTACGAGACATTGCGGCTGGCGCAGGACGGCGCCCGCTTCTTCGCCGCGGCCAATGTCACGGCGAGTGTGGTGGCAGGGCTGGGCGCGGCCTTCGTGGGAGCGTCCCTGGCCCAGGCGTTCTGGGGCTGAGGCGCTCCCGCCGGAGGACCGATGGGGCGGTCGTCCGACCGGCCGTGTCAGCCCGCCGCGTGGGACCCGGCAGGTCCCGCGGTCAGGACGGGGGCCAGCACCCCGGTCCGCAGCCGCTCGACCAGCGGGGTGGCGAGGCGGCGCAGAGCCAGGCTGGTCAGGAACGCGACGGGCAGGGCGAGGATGGCCGAGCCGAGCACGTCGTGGGGGTAGTGGGCGCCCACATAGACGCGGGTGAACGCCTCGAAGAGCGCGAAGACGGCGGCGATGGCGCTCAGCTTCCGGTTCAGCAGGTAAAGGGCCGCCACGGTCGCCGCGGCCGTCGTGGTGTGGCCGCTGGGGAAGGCGAAGTCGGACGGCACCGGGCAGGTCTCGACGATGAACGCGTGCGGCATCGAGCGGCAGGGCCGCACCTCCGACACGAGCTTCTTCACCACCTCGGCCACGGCGAAGGCGACCACGACGCTCACCGGCACGGCCAGCGCGAGAGCCATCGACGCACTGTCGCGCCGCCGGGCCTGCCACCATCCGACGACCATGAGGACCGCGAACACGCCGAGGCCGATGTTGGTCCACGATTCCAGCGGAGCGTTCAGCCACCGGGTGTCACGTGCGAAGTCCGTGACGGTGGTGAACAGCGAACCGTCGATGTGTGAGCCGTTGAAGGCCAGCGGCACCGGGGAGACAGCAGTCATCAGGCGGAACTCTCAGGCTCGGCCGGGGCTGCCATGCTCCGCGGGAGACGTACGGCATCCACGGTCTGAATGGATCTACAGGACTGTAGACGGACTGTAGACGGTGCCCAGGGGGGAGCCAAATCATGGATGGCGGGTGACGTCCGCTTGAACGGACCGTGGCCCCGGACGGCCGGGCCCGGCCCCGGCCGTCCGGGGCCGGACGCGGAGTCCGGCCCCTCAGCCAGTGCCTGTGTTCACACGGTGGGCGTGCTCAGGACGCCGGGGAGTCTCAGGACGCCGGGGAGTCGAAGCGGGGCTCGGTGGTGAGCAGTCCGGAGAGGTCGGATTCCACCGGCAGCTCGCGGGCGGGCGCTCCCCGGGTGAACAGGACACCCGGGCGTTCCCCTGCGAGCGTCGCCGCCGGTCCGTCCACCCGCAGCCAGCTGCCCTCGCGCAGGCCCAGTACGGGTACGTCGTTCTCCTCCAGGAACTCGGTCAGCCGCTCGGCGCGCGTCTCGCCCTTGTGCGTGCTGCCCGGGTCGGGGTCGAGGTAATGCGGGTTGATCTGGAACGGCACAAGGCCGAGTGTGTCGAAGGACGGCGGCTGCACGATGGGCATGTCGTTCGAGGTGCGGAGGGTGGGGGCGGCCATGTTGGTGCCGGCGCTGGCGCCCATATAGGGGAGTCCGCCGCGCACCGCGTCGCGTACGGCCTCGCGCAGACCCGTACGGTACAGGGCACTCAGCAGCCGGAAGGAGTTCCCGCCGCCGATGAACACGGCATTCGCTGCGGCCAGTTCGGCCAGCGGGTCGCCGCTCTCGTGGACCCCGCGCACCGAGATCCCGGCCGGCTCCAGCGCGCCGCGCACGCGTGCGGTGTACGTGTCGTGGTCGGCCAGGGCGTAGGGGACGAAGGCGAGCCTGGCGCCCCGCGGCAGGAAGCCGGTGACGGTGTCCAGGGCGTGTTCCAGGTAACCGCGCCCGTACTGGGTGGAGTTGGACAGCAGCAGCAGATTCACGATGGCGCTCTTTCAGTGAAGGGACAGTGGGGAAGGGGTAGTTCGGTCTGACGGGGGTGGGGTCAGGCGCGCGGCCGGCGGGAGCGCTGGGGCGGGTGGGTGAGCCGCTTCTCCAGGAGCTGGGCGGCCTGCCGCAGACTGTCGAGCCGGGGCTCGGGGCCGTCGGAGAAGCGCTCCGCGGCGCCGCCGAGGCTGAGACTGCCGTACGGCTCCCGGCCGAGGAACACCGGAACGGCGACCGTGGCGATCCCGCTGTCGTACTCGCCGACCGTCCACGCGTACCCCTGGGCGCGGATGCGCAGGAACTCCTGCTCCAGCAGGTCGGCGTCGGTGACCGTACGGTCGGTGAAGCGGGCCATCGGGCGGGCGCGGAAGAGCCGGTGGCGCTGGTCGTCGGGCAGGAACGCGTAGTACGACTTGCTGGTGGCGCCCGCGTGCGCCGGATACAGCTCGCCGATCAGCGGGTAGTACCGCAGCGGCCCCGACTCGCCCTCCTCCGCCGCCACACAGCGCATGTGGAAGCTGTCCGGCAGACAGAACAGCACGGTGTCGCCCGTGGTGCGGCACAGCTCCTCCAGCACCGGGCCTGCCAGCAGCTCCAGCGAGCCCGAGCGTTCCCACTGCCGGCTCAGCCGCAGTACCGCGGGGCCGATGCGGTAGCGCCTGGTGGCCGGGTCGGAGACCAGGAAGCCGCGGCCCGCCAGCGTCGACAGCAGGCGCTGGGCGACGGAGGTGTCCCAGCCGAACTCGGCGGCCACCTCGGTCACCCCCCAGTCGGGGCGGGTGCGCTCGAAGGCCAGCAGCACGAGCAGCGCCCGGTCGACGGTCTGCAGCGCGCCCGCGGGCTTGCGACGGTCCAGGTCGATCTCGGCCATCGTCATCTCACCATCCAGACCCGAATTGCAAATAGAGGGAAACAGTTGCGCTCAACGCTATCGGATCCCGAATCTGCTGTCAGCACCCCCGGAACTCAGCGGGTGCTGACGCAGCGAGAAAGGCCCCTCATGTTGAAGTACGTCCTGGACATCGTGGATCTGCTGGACGATCCCGCGGCCGACGGTAAGCGCGTCGTCGAGTACCTCGACGCGGTGGCGGGTCCCGAGGGGTCGGGCGCCGGGGTCACCACGGTGGCAGGGGAGCGCGGATCCACCGACTTCGTGCAGATCCGCATCCCGGGCAGCCGCGGCCGGTCGTCGGGCGGCACGGCCCGCACCCTCGGTGTGGTCGGGCGGCTCGGCGGAGTGGGCGCCAGGCCCGAGGTGACCGGCCTCGTATCGGACGCCGACGGCGCGGCCGCCGCACTGGCCACGGCCGCCAAACTCCTCGACATGCGCCGCCGGGGCGACATCCTGCCCGGTGACGTGATCGTGGCGACCCACATCTGCCCGGACGCGCCCACCGAGCCGCACGACCCGGTGCCGTTCATGGGCTCGCCCGTGGACATCGCCACCATGAACCGCCACGAGGTGACGGACGAGATGGAGGCGGTGCTCTCCATCGACACCACCAAGGGCAACCGCATCATCAACCACAAGGGCCTCGCCCTGTCGCCCACCGTCAAGGAGGGGTGGGTGCTGCGGGTGAGCGAGCAGCTCGGCGAGCTGCTCGCCGTCGTGACGGGTGAGCCGTTGGTCACTTACCCCGTGACGACACAGGACATCACTCCGTACGGTAATGGGGCACACCACATCAATTCGATCCTGCAGCCTGCCACGGCGACCGCCGCTCCGGTCGTCGGCCTCGCTATCACGTCGGCTGCCGCGGTGCCCGGATGCCAGACGGGCGCGAGCCATGAGACGGACATCGCGTCCGCCGCCCGCTTCGCCGTCGAGACCGCCAAGGTCTACGCCGGCGGGCAACTGGACTTCCACGACGCGGTGGAGTTCGACAACCTCGTCAACCGCTATGGGTCGCTGTCGCACCTGCAGACCCTCGGCCGCCCGCCCAGGGAGTCATGAATGGCTACTTCACCACCCGCTGACGCAGTCACCAAGGGCATCGGCAGCGACGACTACGCGCTCTCCCGCGTCCCGCGCGACAAGCGCTTCGGCTTCGGCAGCATGCTGCTCCAGTGGCTGGCCCAGTCCGGGTCCATCTCCCAGTTCACGCTCGGCGCCACCATCGGCGTCGGGATGACCTTCGGCCAGGCGTTCCTCGCCTTCACGCTGGGCGCGGTGACCCTGGAGATCGTCATCTTCGCCATCGGCCTGGCCGGAATGCGCGAGGGACTGGCGACGCCGCTGCTCACCCGCTGGGTCGGCTTCGGCCGCAACGGCTCGGCGCTGGTCAGCTTCGTCATCGCGGTCAGCCTGGTGGGCTGGTTCGGCGTACAGAACACGATCTTCGGGGACAGCGTCTCCTCGCTGGTCGGCGGGCCCTCCTGGATGTGGTGTGTGCTCGCGGGGCTGGCGGTCACGCTCCTGGTGATCTTCGGCTTCAAGTACATGGCCGTCTTCGCCAAGATCGTCACGCCGCTGTTCTTCGCGCTGGTCGCCTGGTCGGTCATCTCCACCCTGACCAAGCACTCCTTCATGGACCTGGTCCACTCGCCGGCGCCGGCCCAGCACATCTCGCTGGCGGTGGCCGCCACCGCCATCGCGGGCGGCTTCATGACGGGTGCGATCGTCGCGCCGGAGATGACCCGCTTCAACAGGAAGGGCTCGCACGTCTTCCTGCAGAGCGCTTCGTCGATGATCCTCTCCGAGTACATCGTCGGTATGACGGGCGTCCTGCTCGGCCACCTCGTGAAGAGCGACCAGGTCTCGCACATCGTGCTGAGCACCTCGGGTGCGATCGGCGTCATCGTGGTCCTGATGTCCACGGCCAAGGTCAACGACTGGAACCTGTACGGCTCCTCGCTCGGCGTCGTCAACTTCTTCCAGGTCGTCTTCGGCAAGCGCCTGCACCGCGGTGTGGTCACCATCGTGCTGGGGCTCGCGGGCACCCTGCTGTCCGCGGTCGGCATCATGACCCACTTCACCGACTTCCTGTCCCTGCTGGGTGTCGCCATCCCGCCGATCGGCGGGATCATCGTGGCCGAGTACTGGATCGTCCGGCGGATGCGCAAGCCACTGGACGAGACCCGCGAGGCCCAGACCCTGCCGGCCACCTCGCCCACCTGGGTCCCGATGTCCCTGGTCATCTGGATCGCGGCGTTCTGCGTCGGCAAGTTCTACGACGGCGGCATCCCCGCACTCAACTCGCTGATCACCGCGTTCGTGCTGTACGCGGCGCTGGGCCTGCTGGGCTGGATCAAGCCGTACGGCACATCGACGCTGGAGACCGCCCCCGACCTCCCCGTCGCCGACAACAACACCCCCGTGGGAGCGGCATGAACACCCCCGACAGCGAAACCGCGGCGGCCGGACCGGTCCCCGCGTCCGAAGAGGCACAGCGCGAGGTGATCGACCTCTGCGCCGAGCTGATCCGCTTCGACACCTCCAACCCCATCAGCAACGAACGCGCCTGCGCCGACTGGGTCGTGACCAAGCTGGCCGAGGCCGGTATCGACTCCGAGCTGATCGAGAGCGCCCCGGGACGTGCCAGCGTCATCGCCCGGATCGAGGGCGCCGACCGCGAGCGCGGCGCGCTGATGGTCCACGGCCACCTCGACGTCGTACCGGCCGACGCCTCCGAGTGGCAGGTGCCGCCGTTCTCCGGAGAGATCCGCGACGGGTATCTCTGGGGCCGCGGCGCCATCGACATGAAGGACACGGTGGCCGTCATGCTGGCCACCGCCCGGCACTTCGCCCGGACGGGCACCCGGCCCTCCCGGGACCTGGTGCTGGCCTTCCTCGCTGACGAGGAGGCGGGCGGCAAGTTCGGCGGTCACTGGCTCGTCGAGCACCGGCCCGAGCTGTTCGCAGGGGTCACCGAGGCGATCGGCGAGGGCGGCGGCTTCTCCTTCGCCATCGACGACACCCGCAGGCTCTACCCGATCGAGAACGCCCAGCGTGGCATGGCCTGGATGGAGCTGACCGCCACCGGCCGGGCCGGGCACGGCTCATCGCCCAACGACGAGAACGCCGTCACCGATCTGGCCGAGTCCCTCACCCGCATCGGCCGGCACACCTTCCCCGTCCGGCTCATCGAACCGGTGCGGGCCCTGCTCGCCGAGGCCGCCCGGCTCTACGGTGTCGAGTTCGACGAGGACGACATCGAGGGCAGCCTCGCCCGGCTCGGCCCGGTGTCGGACTTCATGCAGGTGGTGCTGCGCAACTCCGCGAACCCCACCATGTTCCAGGCCGGCTACCAGACGAACGTCATCCCCGGCCGGGCCACGGCCCGGGTCGACGGCCGCTTCCTGCCCGGTCACGAGCAGGAGCTGATCGACGCCATCGACGCCCTGCTGCTGCCGTCGGTCAGCCGGGAGTGGGTCAACCACGACCTCGCGATGGAGACCACCTTCGACGGTCCGCTGGTCGACGCGATGTGCGACGCGGTGCGCGCCGAGGACCCGGACGGCCACCCGGTGCCGTACTGCAATCCGGGCGGTACGGACGCCAAGGCATTCACCCACCTGGGCATCCGCTGCTTCGGCTTCAAGGGGCTCAAGCTGCCGCACGACCTGAACTACGGGCGGCTCTTCCACGGAGTGGACGAGCGGGTGCCGCTCGAAGGGCTGCGGTTCGGTGTACGGGTCATGACCCGGCTCTGGCAGAGCGCCTGACCGCCCTGCCGCGGGCCCGCACCGGCCCGTCATCGCGTACGCCCTCGACGTCACGGACGCCGGGGGCGTACTGCGTGGTACGGGCGACCGGCTCGGCGACTTCAAGAGGCGACTTCAAGCGGTGACTTCAAGGGGCGGCCGGCGTGGGCGGCTCTCGCGGGCGGCGGGGGAGACCCGGTTATCGGCCATTCGTCCGCGTGCAGTCCAGCCGGTGCACAGGGCCTGCTCAGGGGTTGCGGTACGCCTCGACGACCCGGTTGAGGACCGCGGCGGCCGTGACCAGCTCATCGGGCGAGAAGCCCCGCAGGCTGTCGTCGAGCCAGCGCCGGCCCGCCTCCTCCGCGCGCGCCACGACCTCCCGGCCCTCCTCGGTGACGGCGATCCGGCGGGCCCGGTGATCGCCCGGATCCCGGACCGTGCACACCAGGCCGCGCTCCTCCAGGCTGCGGATCTCCCGGGTGACATGCGGCGCCTGCACCAGCAGGGCCTGCGCGATCTCGACCATCCGCAGCGGGGAGTCCGCCGCCGTGAGGGTGCGCAGCAGGGCGAGCGAGGCACGGTCGACCGTGACTTCCGCCTGGAGGCGGAGGCGCATGTGGGCGCGGTTGCCCGCCATGGTGTAGGCGAGATCGGCGAGTGATCTGTAGAGGTCTTGGGCGGCGGAGCCGCCGGATTCGGGATGGTCCACGCCACGATGATCCCGTACGCCGCCCGCTCCGGCTCCCCGCTCGCACGGATCCGGTGGCCAGAAAGATGCCCTATGCATGGACTGGGGGTTCCCGAGGCGGTGAGCGGAGTACTAGCGTCCGTGCTGAGAAGTTACTTTTGTTAAGTAACGCGCTCATCCCCTAGTGCTGGAGGAACGACGTGCAGATCACCGTGGACACCGACAAGTGCTGTGCTGCGGGCCAGTGCGTGCTCGCCGCCCCCGAGGTGTTCGACCAGCGGGACGAGGACGGGATCGTCGTCGTACTGAACAGCAGCCCGCCCGCCGAGCAGCACGCCGCAGTGGAGGAGGCCGCGCAGATCTGTCCGGCCGCCGCCATCACCCTGTCCTGACCGGGCGGCCCGGCCCCCGCACCACCCCACTCCCCACCGTGGAAGGACGACGATGACCGAGGTCCCCACCGCTGCACCCGCGTACAGCACCAGCCGTGCCACCGGATGCCCCTTCGACCCGCCCCCGGAGATGTCCGGGCTGCTCACCTCGGAGCCGGTCTCCCGGGTCACGCTCTGGAACGGCGCCACGGCCTGGTACGTGACCCGGCACGCGGACCAGGTGGCGCTGCTGCGCGACGAGCGCATCAGCGCCGACAACAGGCGGCCCTCCTATCCGAGCTTCAGCCCGGGCAGCGAGGCGACCCGTGCTCACAACCGCACGTTCATCACGATGGACGAGCCTGAGCACAACGAGCAGCGCAAGCGGTTCACCGGCGACTTCACGATCAAACGCACCCAGGCCCTGCAGGACCGCATACAGCGCATCATCGACGACCTGCTGGACGGGATGGAGCAGGCCGGACCGCCCGCCGACCTGGTCACGTCCTTCGCGCTGCCGCTGCCCTCGCTCGTCATCTGCGAGCTGCTCGGTGTGCCGTACGAGGACCACGGGTTCTTCCAGCGGGCGAGCGCCGTCATCATCGACACCCGCAGCAGCGCGCAGGACGCCCTGGACGCCTCGCAGGAACTGGTCGACTACCTGGGCGATCTGGTGGAGAAGAAGGCCAAGGACCCGGGTGACGATCTGCTCAGCCGGCTCGCGGCGGACTATCTGGTGACCGGGATCAGCACCCGCGACGAATGCGCCAAACAGGCGCGGCTGCTGCTGGTCGCCGGACACGAGACCACGGCCAACATGATCGCCCTCGGCACCTGCGCACTGCTCCAGAACCCGGAGCAGCTGGCCGCGGTCCGCGACGGCAGCCCCCAGCGGGTGGCGGGTGCCGTCGAGGAACTCCTGCGGTATCTGACCATCACCCACCTGGGGCGGCGCCGCGTCGCCACCGCGGACATCGAGGTCGGCGGGCAGCTCATCAAGGCGGGTGACGCGGTGATCTGCGCCACCGACGTCGCCAACCGCGACCCCGAGGTCTTCGACGAGCCGGACCGGCTCGACATCGACCGGCAGGCCCGCAGGCACCTCGCGTTCGGCTCGGGCCCCCACCAGTGCCTCGGCCAGAACCTGGCCCGCGTCGAGCTGCAGCTCGCCTACCCGGCTCTGCTGCGCCGGCTGCCCGGACTACGGCTCGACCGACCGCTCGACGAGATCCCCTTCCGTACCGACATGGCCGTCTACGGCGTCCACGAACTGCCCGTCGCCTGGTGACACGACCGGTGCCGCGGTCCGCCCCGAGTGCCGGGCGGCCCGCGGCACCGGCGTTCCGGCGCTCATGTCCGGGCCGGCCGACGAGCCGGTCCGCGGCCGAGGTTTCCGGCCGAACGGAAAAATCACAGAACCCGCTGCATACCCTGCCTTTACGCGGAAGGAGGACAATTGACGAAGGGGGAGAACCCGCTACAGGAGACGAAGATGACGCGAAGCCGCTACACCCTCGACCGCGGTCTCACCACGCGCATGGTGAGCACCATGTTCCTGATCGGGCTGCTGTATGTCGTCCTGGTCGGCGTGCTGCTCGTGCTGCTGCGTGGCGCCTGGCCGATCATTCTGGTGGTCGCGGGTGTTCTCTTCGTCGCTCAGTTCTGGTTCAGCGACAAGATCGCGGCCGTCACCATGGGGGCGCACGAGGTCACTTCCGACGAGGCCCCCGAACTGCACGGCGCGATCGACCGGATCTGCGCGCTCGCCGACATGGACAAACCCAGAGTGGCCATCTCCCACAGCGATATCCCGAACGCCTTCGCGACCGGCCGCAGCGAGCGCACCGCACTGGTCTGCGCGACGACGGGACTGCTGCGCCGACTGGAGCCCGAAGAGCTGGAGGGGGTCCTCGCCCACGAGATGTCCCATGTGGCCCACCGCGATGCCGCGGTGATGACGATCGCCTCGTTCCTGGGCGTGCTGGCCGGGCTCATCACCCGTATCACCCTGTGGAGCGGACTCGCCCGCAACAGCAGGAACGCGGGACCGCTCGGCCTCGCCATCGTGCTCGTCCCGCTGGTCAGCGCCGCGGTGTACGTGATCAGCTTCCTGCTGACCCGGCTGCTCTCCCGCTACCGTGAGCTGTCCGCCGACCGGGCCGCCGCCCTGCTGACCGGCCGTCCGTCGGCCCTCGCCTCGGCGCTCACCAAGGTGAACGGCCAGATGGCGCGGATCCCCACCGAGGACCTGCGGAAGGCGGAGCCGTACAACGCCCTCTACTTCATGCCCGCGTTCTCCTCCAAGGAGAGCCTGAGCCGGCTGTTCTCCTCCCACCCGACGCTCGAACAGCGCCTTGACCAGCTCGCCCGGATCTCCACCGAACTCGCCCGCCCGTGACGCCGTCGCCTGCGACATCGGCCCGTGACGCCACCGCCCGCGACTGGCGGTGCGCGTCGGGTGCGGCCCGTCCGTGACCGAAGAGCGGCGGGCGCCCGGTGTCCGGCCGTCCTGACCCCGTAGGAGTACGCCCCGTGGGATTTCTCGACAGCATCCTCGGCCGGAGCAAGCCGGTCCGCCCCGATCTCGACCAGCTGTTCGCCGTGCCGTCCGCCGCACTCACCCTCCAGGCGGGCGCTGGATTCACCCCCACCGGGATGGGGTCCGTCTGCTTCGCGGGCGTCGAGGGCGGCGGCTTCGCCCGGATCAAGAAGGACGTCGAGGAACTGCTCGACGCGGACACCGGACGCGGCGGCGCCCCGGTCCGGTTCAGCCAGGACTCGTACGGCTACACCTGGCTGCTGGCGCAGCAGCCGTCCGACGACCTGGCAGCTCTCGTGAACGACCTGCACGCCGTCAACTCGCTGCTGGAGGACGGCGGGTTCGGCCCGCAGCTGCTCTGTTCGCTGCTGGCGTTCAAGGACGCCGATGAGCGGCCGCTCGCGCTGGTCTATCTGTACAAGCGGGGCACGTTCTTCCCCTTCGCGCCGATGCCGGACGGTACGGAGAAGCGGAACAGCCCGCTGGAACTCCAGGTCAAGGCGGTCCTGGGGGACGACCTGCGGGTGGAGCCCGACCTCGCCCGGTGGTTCCCCGTCTGGGGCGCGCCGGGTCTGTAACCGCGGTCAGCGCTGCCACCAGTGGCCCTTCGGCTTGCGGTGGCCGGGCGGGGCGGACGGCCGGTCACCGGCAGGCGGAACCGGGGGAGCGGGGGTTGGGGGAGCGGGGGTGTCCGGAGCGCCCGCGGGCCGGCCGGACCCGCCGCTCACGCCGTCCGTGCCGGTGCCTGCACCTGCGCCGGTACCCGTGTCCGTACCCGTATCCGTAGTGCTCCTGCCGGCACCCGTGTCCGTACCCGTCGTGTCGGGGCCGCTCCGGGTGGTGTCGGGCGGCGGGCGGAGTCCCTCGGCCGAGTAACCGGTGGTCGCGATGGCGTCGACCAGTTGCTCCTCGGTGAAGTCCTCCGAGCCCGCGATGTGCGGGACGAAGCCCACCAGCATCCCGTCGCTGAGCACCTGTGCGTCGAGCCCCGCCGCGCCGTCCGTGTCCCAGACCGCCTCGATGTTCCAGTCGATGACGACACGGACCCCGAACTGGTAGACACCCACCTCGGCCACGTGCGCCATCACCCCACGGGCGCGCAGCGCAGTCACCAGCCGTTCGGCGCGTTCCGAGTTCATGGGCGGCCCGACCTCCCTGGGTCGCGGTCCCGCGCAGCGGGAGCTGCTTCAACCAGCAGACAAAGCGGATAAATCCTTATGTCGATTCCACTGTATTCCCCGCTCGACGGCAACGACAGCGGCAACGGCGGGTGCCGCGATGCGGCCCGGACGCGGGCTGGGACGAGGGCTGGGACGAGGGCTCGGCCGCGGGCTCAGATATGGAAGGGCACGGTCGTCACCACGATCTTCGGCAGGGGCCGCAGCGCACGCCGCAGCCGCCCGCCGAGCGGGCTGTGCAGCAGCCGGTGCCGCCAGTGGCGCACCACGATCTCCGGAAGGATCACCGTGATGGTCAGATCCGGGCGCTGGTGGTGCAGCGACTCGATATAGCCGACGAGCGGGGTGACGGTGGCGCGGTACGGCGAGATCACGATCCGCAGCGGAAGGTGGTCGCCCCACAGGAGCCACGCCTCGCGGAACCGCTCGGCGTCCTCGTCACCCGGGCTGACGTGCAGCGCGAGGACCGGCTGCTGGAGGGAGGCGGCATAGGCGAGCGCGCGCATGCTCGCCTGGTGCAGCGCGTCGATCAGGACGACGGACAGATGGCTGATCGACTCGGGTGAGTCCTCGGACTCACGGTCCTCCTGCTCACGGTGCTCCTGCTCACGGCCCTCCCGGGCGGCTCCGGACGGCGGTTCCGCCCGGTCCGGCGGTTCCGCCCCGCCCGGCGGGCGGTTCTGCCCGGCGGGCAGCGAACTGCCGGAGCGCGGCGTGATCGTACGGCTGGGGACCTCGATGGCCTGCGGGTGCAGCCGCAGCGCCTCGGCCACCGCCTCGTAGTGACGGCGGATCCGCGTGGTCACCAGCAGGAACAGCGCCACGGTGACCAGCGCAAGCCAGGCGCCCTCGGTGAACTTGGTGATGCCGGCCGTGACGAAGACGACCGCCGACAGCAGCGCCCCGGTGGCGTTGAAGCACAGGCTCTTGCGCCAGTGCCTGCTGCGCGACCGCCACCAGTGCACCACCATGCCGCTCTGGGAGAGCGTGAAGGCGAGGAAGACCCCGACGGCGTACAGCGGAATCAGCGAGTCGGTCCTCCCGTCGAAAGCCACATAGACCACCGCCGCCGCCACGGAGAGCAGGATGACCCCGTTGCTGAAGGCCAGCCGGTCGCCGAGCCGCAGAAAGACCCGTGGCGCGTGGTGGTCACGGGCCAGCAGGAAAAGCACCCGGGGGAAGTCGTTGTACGCGGTGTTCGCGGCGAGGAGCAGCACCAGAGCGGTCGCCGCCTGCGTGAAGACGTACATACCGCCCGACCCGAAACTGCGGTGGGCCAGCTGCGACAGCACCGTTTCGCCCGGCTCCGGAACGACACCCTCCAGATGGACCATGGCGACCGTCCCCGCGAACAGCGCGACCAGGAGTCCGATCATCCAGGAGAGCGTGGTGCGCGCATTGCGCCAGGCGACGGGCTTGAAGGCCGGTACGGCGTTGGAGATCGCCTCGATTCCGGTCATGGCCGTCGAACCTGACGCGAAGGCCCGCATCACGAGCAGCAGTCCGACCCCCTCGACCGCGTGGTGCGGCGGTGCGGGCACAGCGGAGAAGCCCCGGCCCGCAGCGTGGTAGAGGCCGAACCCGATGAGGGCGGCGATGGCGATGACGAACGCGTACGTCGGTGCGGCGAAGAGCGCGCCCGCCTGCCGGACCCCGCGCAGATTCCCGGCGAGGAGCAGGGCGATGACCAGGACGCCGATCGGTACGGCGTCGCCCGCCAGCCCCGGCAGCGCGGAGGTCACCGCCGCGGTGCCGGACGAGATGGAGACGGCGACGGTGAGGATGTAGTCGGTCATCAGACCGGCCGCCGCCACCAGACCAGGTACCCGGCCGAGATTGTCCGTCGCGACGATGTACGAACCGCCGCCCTGCGGATACGCCCGGATCGTCTGGCGGTACGAGACCCCGACGGCCAGCATCAGGAAGACGATCGCCAGGGCCACCGGAACCGAGTACCGCAGCCCCGGCGCGCCCGCCAGCACCAGCACCGCCAGCAGCGCCTCAGGACCGTACGCCACCGACGACAGCGCGTCCGCCGAGAGCACTGGCAGCGCCACCAGCTTCCGCATCCGCTCGCGTGCGACCGCCGAACTGCGCAGCGGAGCCCCCAGCACGGCGCGCCGGATCCTGGAACGTGTCCCGCCGGCCCCGCCCGCCTCCTCCCAGCCGACCTCCACGTCGTGTGCGCCCGAACCGGCGGCCCGGCTCGCGAACGGGGCCACCGGCACGAAACGCCCGAAGCGGGCCGGCACGATCTGCGCGGGCTCCGGGAACCGTCCGGCGTCGGGGTCGACGGGCAGGGCATGGCGCCAGGCGGCGGGCGCCGCGGACACCCGCCCCCACTCCCGGCCCACCAGCCGCAGCAGCGTCGACTGCTCCTCGCTCAGCTCGGGGACGGAGACCAGCGAACCGGACAGGCCGGGCTGCTCCCGCCCGTCCGCCCCGGGGTCCTGTCCGCGTGTCCCGCTCACCTCGGCCCGCCCCCGTGGCCGGCCGAGGGCAGTGCGGCGGTGGTGATGGTCATCGGCTTGTCGCTCACCGCGATCAGATAGAAGCGGGCGCCGTTACGGGGCAGCCTGCGGAATCCGCCCGGCGGGCTGACGAGATACGAGGCGGAGGCGTGCGGGGCGATGGTGTGCGGGCCCGAGCGGATGGTCCACCAGCCGGACGCCCCCTGCCCGGTGCGGCTGGCGAAGTGCGGCGAGAGCGGATGCCCCGTGGTGTTCACGGCGTGCACGCGGACCGATGTGATGCCCCGGTGCGGGCGGTCGGCGAGCCGCGGTGTCACGGTCATACGCAGCGGCGCCGGGCTCGCGGCCGCCACCGTCAGACAGAGCAGGGACGGTACGACGAGCACGGTCGCCACCACGGCCTTGGCCCGGTACGAGCGCACGCGCGGGACCATCGGCCGCCAGGCGGTGGCGAGCGCGGACGCCGGGACGGTGGCGGCGGCCGCCAGCCACAGCGGGGTCATCAGCAGGAAGTAGCCGTCCTGCGAGCGTGTGGCGAGATAGAAGGGCAGCCAGGGCAGCACGGTCAGGGCGGGGCCCAGCCGCCGGACGAAGAGCAGGGTGGCGCCGAGCAGCCCCAGGAGGAGCAGCACGCTGGCGTACGAGTAGAAGTCCAGGCGGCTGCTGCCGTCGGTGAAGTAGTAGGAGATGCCCATGGCGCCCTGGCCGTGCAGGATCGCACCCTGTGTGAGGGGCAGCAGTGAGCCGTCGAGCCAGCCGTGGAAGCCGTCGGCGGCGAAGTAGGCGTTCAGCGCCGCCCAGGTGAGAAGAGCCGTACCGGCGTAACGGGCGGTCACTCCGAGGGCGGCCCGCCCGCCCAGCTCACCGCGGCGTACGGCGTGGATACCGATCAGCAGGAACGGGACGAGGAACCAGGCCAGTTGCTGACTGGCGCACGCCGCACCCAGGCAGACCGCCCGGAACACCCCGTACCGCCCCAGGCGTCCGCCCGCGCCGGTGTCGGGCCAGCGGACGACGACCGGGACCAGGAAGGCCAGGGCCACCACGGCCGGGTAGCCCGACCTCGCGTAACCGGGGAGCAGCCCGAAGCCCAGACAGACAGCGGTGACCGCCGGACGCCACGGCGCGGGGAGCAGCACCCACAGGGCGACCGTGCCGATGAGCAGCGCCGCGGTGGTCACCAGGGTCGCGGCGGCCGTGGAGTGCACCACGGCGTGCACCGGAGCGGCGATCAGCGCGGTCAGCGGGGGATAGGCATACGTGTAGTCGGCGCCGCCCGACATGGTCTTGGTGACCCCGGCCTTCGGTGTGCCGAAGAGCCAGGGCCACGGCTGACCGTAGACCGGCCGGCCGTGCAGGATCGCGTTCGCCGCCTGGGCGGTCAGCACACCTTCGTCGGACCCGGCGTGATCCAGCCAGTACTGACAGATCACCAGAGTGATCGCGAGCCCCAGCACCGCCAGATCCACCCTGGCCAGGGCCCGGCGGCCGCGTACGGACAGGGCGAGGACACCGCACGTCAGAATCCCCGCGTAACAGACCGTCACGATCGCCGCGGCCGCCGGGTGCGACGCGGTGGCCCGGGTCCAGAGGTCGCGGGTGCCGATGAACAGGCTGACGACCGCGACGACGGTCAGCCCGCGGTGCCACTGCGGCGGGGCCGCGGCCGGCAGCCGGCCGGCCCGCAGCACCCGG